>NZ_JAGETK010000009.1:0-237788 GCF_017573605.1 Salmonella sp. 32070601201500089SM | reverse complement strand
CACCGGTGATCATGTTTTTAACATAGTCGGCGTGCCCCGGGCAGTCTACGTGTGCGTAGTGGCGGGTCGGGGTATCGTATTCAACGTGAGAAGTGTTGATGGTGATACCACGCGCTTTTTCTTCCGGAGCGTTATCGATCTGGTCGAATGCACGAGCAGCACCGCCGTAGGTTTTAGCCAGTACGGTGGTGATTGCAGCGGTCAG
Source organism: Salmonella sp. 32070601201500089SM (assembly GCF_017573605.1). NCBI lineage: Bacteria > Pseudomonadati > Pseudomonadota > Gammaproteobacteria > Enterobacterales > Enterobacteriaceae > Salmonella > Salmonella sp. 32070601201500089SM. Next base: position 237,583 of record NZ_JAGETK010000009.1, on the reverse strand, counting down.
GGTAGTTTTACCGTGGTCAACGTGGCCGATGGTGCCGACGTTAACGTGCGGTTTTGTACGTTCAAATTTTTCTTTAGACACGGCTATATTCCTTACTATAGCGCTCTCCCCTTCAGGAGAGAGCACGGGATTTTGGTTTTTAACCCTGCGGCTTATTTACCACGGGCTTCGATTACGGCCTGAGCAACGTTGTTCGGCGCATCATCATACTTCAGGAATTCCATAGTGTACGATGCGCGACCTTTGGTCAGAGAACGCAGCTGAGTTGCATATCCGAACATTTCAGACAGCGGTACTTCAGCGTGGATCTTAACGCCTGTAACTTCAGATTCCTGACCTTTGAGCATACCACGACGGCGGCTAAGGTCGCCGATAACGTCACCGGTATTCTCTTCAGGTGTTTCTACTTCAACCTTCATGATCGGCTCAAGCAGAACTGGTTTTGCTTTCTTAAAGCCTTCTTTAAAGGCGATAGACGCAGCCAGTTTAAACGCCAGCTCAGAGGAGTCAACGTCATGGTAAGAACCGAAGTGCAGACGCACACCGAGATCAACTACCGGATAACCCGCCAGCGGGCCAGATTTCAGCTGCTCCTGGATGCCTTTATCAACGGCCGGGATGTATTCGCCAGGAATTACACCACCTTTGATGTCGTTGATGAACTCGTAACCTTTCGGGTTAGAGCCCGGCTCCAGCGGGTACATGTCGATAACAACATGACCATACTGACCGCGACCACCAGACTGTTTCGCGTGTTTACCTTCGATGTCGGTAACTTTCGCGCGAATCGCTTCGCGGTAAGCAACCTGAGGTTTACCCACGTTAGCTTCAACGTTGAATTCACGCTTCATACGGTCAACGATGATATCCAGGTGAAGTTCACCCATACCAGCGATGATGGTCTGGTTAGATTCTTCATCAGTCCATACGCGGAATGACGGGTCTTCTTTCGCCAGACGGCCCAGAGCCAGACCCATTTTTTCCTGGTCAGCTTTGGTTTTCGGTTCTACCGCGATGGAGATTACCGGCTCAGGGAATTCCATACGTTCCAGAATGATCGGGTTTTCCGGATCACACAGGGTGTCACCGGTAGTCACGTCTTTCAGGCCGATAGCAGCCGCAATGTCGCCCGCGCGAACTTCTTTGATCTCTTCACGTTTGTTGGCGTGCATCTGAACGATACGACCGAAACGCTCACGTGCGGTTTTCACGGAGTTCAGTACGGTATCACCAGAGTTAACCACACCGGAGTACACACGGAAGAAGGTCAGGTTACCCACAAACGGGTCGGTAGCGATTTTGAACGCCAGCGCAGAGAACGGCTCGTCGTCGCTTGCGTGACGCTCAGCCGGAGTATCTTTACCGTCGTCCAGAATACCGTTGATCGCAGGTACGTCTACCGGGGATGGCAGGTAATCAATTACCGCATCCAGCATCGCCTGAACACCTTTGTTCTTAAATGCAGAACCACAGGTTACCAGGATGATTTCGTTGTTCAGAACGCGCTGACGCAGAGCTTGTTTGATCTCTTCTTCAGTCAGTTCTTCACCACCCAGGTATTTTTCCATCAGCTCTTCAGAAGCTTCTGCGGCGGACTCGATCAGGTTCTGGTGCCATTCGTTAGCCAGGTCCTGCATGTCAGCCGGGATATCTTCGTATTCGAAGGTAACGCCCTGGTCGGCATCGTTCCAGTTGATGGCTTTCATTTTCACCAGGTCAACAACGCCGGTGAAACCTTCTTCAGCACCAATTGCCAGCTGCAGCGGAACCGGGTTCGCGCCCAGACGGGTTTTGATCTGACCAACAACTTTCAGGAAGTTCGCGCCCATGCGGTCCATTTTGTTAACGAACGCAATGCGCGGAACTTTGTATTTGTTTGCCTGACGCCATACGGTTTCAGACTGCGGCTGAACACCACCAACTGCGCAGTAAACCATTACCGCACCATCGAGAACACGCATGGAACGTTCTACTTCGATAGTGAAGTCAACGTGCCCCGGGGTGTCGATGATGTTGATGCGATGCGGTTCATACTGCTTAGCCATACCAGACCAGAATGCAGTAGTCGCTGCGGAGGTGATAGTAATACCACGCTCCTGCTCCTGCTCCATCCAGTCCATGGTAGCTGCGCCGTCATGAACTTCACCGATTTTGTGGTTTACACCGGTGTAGAACAGAATACGTTCGGTAGTAGTGGTTTTACCGGCGTCGATGTGCGCACTGATACCGATATTACGGTAGCGTGCGATGGGTGTTGTACGAGCCATTTGATTCCTCGTTGATATCTTTAGGCGTTCAGTTAAGTTATCCAAAACGGGCGACTTACCTGAAGCGCCCGCCTGGTGACTATGACTCCGAAGGGATTACCAACGGTAGTGTGCGAACGCCTTGTTGGCTTCTGCCATACGGTGAACGTCTTCACGTTTCTTAACTGCAGTACCTTTGTTTTCTGCAGCGTCAGAAAGTTCGTTCGCCAGGCGCAGAGCCATGGATTTATCACCGCGTTTACGAGCAGCTTCTACGATCCAACGCATTGCCAGAGCATTACGACGGACCGGACGGACTTCAACTGGTACCTGATAAGTAGAACCACCTACACGGCGGGATTTAACTTCTACAGTCGGGCGAACGTTTTCGAGAGCGACTTCGAAAGCTTCCAGTTCAGATTTACCAGAACGCTGAGCCAGGGTCTCCAGCGCGCTGTATACGATTGATTCTGCAGTAGATTTTTTACCATCTACCATCAGGATATTGACAAATTTAGCCAGCAGTTCTGATCCGAACTTCGGATCCGGCAGAATTTTACGCTGACCAATGACGCGACGACGTGGCATGGAAATACTCCGTTGTTAATTCAGGATTGTCCAAAACTCTACGAGTTTAGTTTGACATTAATTTAAAACGTTTGGCCTTACTTAACGGAGAACCATTAAGCCTTAGGACGCTTCACGCCGTACTTAGAACGAGCTTGCTTACGGTCTTTAACGCCGGAGCAGTCAAGCGCGCCACGAACGGTGTGGTAACGAACACCCGGGAGGTCTTTAACACGACCGCCACGGATCAGGATCACGGAGTGCTCCTGCAGGTTGTGACCTTCACCACCGATGTAGGAAGTCACTTCAAAACCGTTAGTCAGACGAACACGGCAAACTTTACGCAGTGCGGAGTTCGGTTTTTTAGGAGTGGTAGTATATACACGAGTACATACGCCACGTTTTTGCGGGCATGCTTCCAGCGCAGGCACGTTGCTTTTCGCAACTTTGCGAGCACGTGGTTTGCGTACCAGCTGGTTAACTGTTGCCATTAAATAGCTCCTGGTTTTAGCTTTTGCTTCGTAAACACGTAATAAAACGCCCTCACACAATATGAGGACGCCGAATTTTAGGGCGGTGTCGAAAAGGTGTCAAGAAATATACAACGATCCCGCCATCACCAGGCCATCTGGTTGGCATACTTAACCGTGAGTCTGACAAACTCAGTATAGTCAACCCTGACGACACTGTCTGAAATTTGACCACCCAGGCCGCGGGCGTCAATGTCTTCTTTCAAGGCATAGACTGTTATGGGGGCATCGCGCAGACTTTCAAGGAAGCGGTTACCTTCAATCGCGACGGTAACGCCATCCTGGAGCAACAAAAGCGCATCGCCCTCTTTTAGCAGGCGCAGCAAAGCGGGAAAATCAACGCTCGAAGCGCAATGAGGTAAGGTATGCAGCATAAACGCCTCAGAATTTTAGGATGACATCATAGTTGCCAAGCTCGCGGCGTAACGCCACGGGTTCCAGCGGCGTGGCGTCTACCACAAAATTAACGTTCTCCAGACCACGCTCGCGCAGCGATGCCGCGCAGATCCAGCATTGATCAATATCGTACAAATCAAAGAGCTTGAAAGTAGCAATATAGTCACGCGCCAGCACAGCGTCTGGTTTTTGTCCTGGTAATAACTGAAAGACGCCGTCGCTGATAAAAAAGACGCCCAGCGCTTCCGTTAGCGCTGACGTCGCCAGCAGCGCATCCAGCCCTTCACGACCTGAGGCGCTACCGTGCGGCGCGGTGGAAAAGACAAATGCAATACGTTTCATTAAAACTGCACCACCCGATCGCAGGTGAGAGAAGCCTCCGCCAGCGCGCCCAGGCCGCTTAGCGTAAAGCCCGGCTGAAGATTGGCGGACGGCAACGCCAGTCTGCCGGCTTCAGTTTCATCAATAATACCGCGACGAAGCGCCGCCGCGACACAGATGTTCAGCGCTACGCCATGCTGCGTATTCAATTTCTGCCAGGCGCGTACCAGATCATATTCATCGCTCGCCGGCGAGGTCAGGAGATTGGCGTTATAGACACCTTCCCGATAGAAAAAGACGCTGGCTAACTCATGCCCCTCATTGAGCAGCGCGTGGGCGAACTGCAGTGCGCTGCTGGCCTGCTGGGTGCCATATGCCGGCCCGGTGACCATAATGGCATAACGCATTATTTATCCTGCCCCTGAAAATCGCCGCTTTTGAACTGGCGAATATAGAGGTAAACCGTGTGTTTTGAGATATTCAGACGATCGGCTACCTGGTTAATGGCGTCTTTAATATCGAAAATGCCTTTTTCGTACAGGTTAAGGACGATCTGACGATTTTTCGCATTGTTAGAGACATTACGATCGGCATTCACTTCTTCGATCGTGAACTCCAGCGTCTGGGTGACTAAATCTTCGACTGAGGAGGCAAAATTAACCGCTGAGCCGACTTCCGGCGTTTCCGGCGGAATAAAGGTATTCATAATCTGTGAAAATGGCACATCAAGATTCATGTTGATGCACAGTAGACCAATGACGCGCTGCTCGCGGTTGCGAATGGCAATCGTCAACGACTTCATCAAGACACCGCTTTTCGCGCGCGTGAAATAGCATTTCGACACGCTACTGTCCGCCCCTGTCATGTCGTGCAACATACGCAACGCCAGGTCGGTAATCGGCGAGCCAATTTTACGGCCCGTATGTTCGCCATTGGCAATACGAATGGCTGAACATTTTAGATCCTGCAAAGAGTGCAATACGATTTCACAATGGGAACCTATAAGCATCGCTAACCCGTCCACTACCGCTTCGTAGGATTTCAGAATATCGAAGTCGGTTTGCTCGAAGGGACGCTGATCCAGCAAATCAAGTTCACTGGTTTCGTTGGTTAAAAGCGACCTGGACATGAAAAAAAACACTCCTTTTCAGGAGCCTGTCGTTATGTTTTCAGGGCAGGCTCATTATTTACGCGGATGATTAAATTAATACAGTGAGGGTTCATCTTTCCAGTACTAATTTGCTCGTCTATTTCAGACTACGTGTGCGTTGGCGGTCATTCAGCCTACGGTCTCGCCCTTAACGACCAGCGCAAGCGCCGTTATCCGCAAATCAAATTATGGTGAGTAATATATCCGGCCTGAATAAAAAAAACCGCCGCTATTACAAGCGGCGGCTCTCAGTTTTTATTTTTTAGCAGCATCTGCGGCTTTAGCGTCAGCCGCATCGGCAGGTTTAGCATCCGCTTTCGGCGCTGGTTTGATATCCAGCAGCTCTACGTCGAATACCAGGGTGGAGTTCGCCGGGATACCCGGAACGCCCGTTTTACCGTAGGCCAGCGCCGGTGGGATAACCAGCTTGATCTTGCCGCCTTTCTTAATATTTTTCAGGCCTTCAGTCCAGCCAGGGATAACGCCGTCCAGACGGAAGGAGAGCGGTTCGCCGCGCGTGTAAGAGTTATCAAACTCTTTACCGTCGATCAGCGTACCTTTGTAGTTCACCACAACGGTATCGCTATCTTTCGGCGCCTCGCCTGTGCCTTCTTTCTCTACTTTGTAAAGCAGACCGGTAGAGGAGGTTTTCACGCCTTTCTCTTTAGCAAAAGCGTCACGGAACGTTTTACCTTTTGCTTCGTTATCGGCAGCGTCTTTTTCCATCTTCGCCTGAGCAGCGCTCTTCACACGTGCTTCAAACGTCTGCAGCGTTTGCTCAATTTCCTGATCGGACAGTTTGCTCTTATCGGCAAAGGCATCCTGAACGCCGGCAATCAACTGATCTTTATCCAGTTTGATGCCCAACTTTTCCTGCTCTTTAAGCGAATTTTCCATGTAACGACCCAGCGAGGCGCCCAGCGCATAAGCCGCTTTTTGATCGTCGTTTTTAAATGCTGCTTTGCTATCAGCGGTAGCTGCCGGTTTCGCCGCATCAGCAGCAAAAGTGATCGGTGCGTGCATAGCAACGGCCATCGTCGTTGCCAGCAGCGTGGCTTTAAACAGTGATTTCATCCATATCTCCAGGGCCGGGGCATCTCGCCCCATGTTAACTTACGTAAGAAGCGTACTATAAATCGTTGCAGAACAAATCAACATACGAACACGCCCTATTATCACTTCTTTTCAGACTCTTTTTGTTTAAATTAGTTTCGTAGGGCGCGTAATGGTTGCTGTGAAAGCCGGTAAAGTTAAGTAGAATCCGCCGACGGAGACAACATAAAGAGGTACATCATGCAGGATATCACGATGGAAGCTCGTCTGGCTGAACTGGAAAGCCGTCTGGCGTTCCAGGAGATTACCATAGAAGAACTAAACCTGACGGTAACCGCACATGAAATGGAGATGGCGAAGCTGCGCGATCATCTGCGTTTGCTCACGGAAAAGTTAAAAGCCAGTCAGCCGTCAAATATCGCCTCTCAGGCAGAAGAAACGCCGCCGCCGCATTATTGAGACGAAAAAAAAGCGGGGTTAACCCGCTTTTTTTTGTGCCCGATGATTTATCGAACCAATGATAATACCCTAAGGATTTCGAGTCACGGCAAGGCGGCAAGCTTGAAAATTCCCCGGGAGCATAGATAACTATGTGACCGGGGTTTGAAAGCGTAGCCAACACCGCGGTGGCTTGAAAGACGACGGGGATTAATGGCAACCGCAGCCGCCTTTACCACCACCACCGCAGCAGCCTTCGCCGCCGTGCTCGTGACCATGGTCATGACCATGACCGCCACAGCAGCCGTCTTCACCGTGATCGTGGTGGTGATCGTGCGCGCCGTGAACATGACCGTGAGCCAGTTCTTCTTCAGTCGCTTCACGAATCGCAACAACTTCTACGTTAAATTTCAGATTCTGGCCCGCCAGCATGTGGTTACCATCAACCACAACGTGATCGTCTTCCACTTCGGTAATCTCTACCGGTACCGGGCCCTGGTCGGTTTCCGCCAGGAAACGCATCCCTACCTGCAGTTCATCAACGCCCATAAAGACGTCTTTAGGCACACGCTGCACCAGATTTTCGTCATACTGGCCGTAAGCGTCGTTCGCGCCAACAGCGACATCAAATTTGTCGCCAACTTCATGGCCTTCCAGCGCGGTTTCCAGACCAGAGATCAGGGAGCCGTGACCGTGCAGGTAATCCAGCGGCGCACTCACCGGAGACTCATCAACCAACACACCGTCTTCTGTACGTACCTGATAGGCCAGGCTGACCACCAGGTCTTTTGCTACTTTCATGATATCTCCTGAGCATGGGAAGAATAGTGGCGCAGATTGTAGCGGAATTCTGCAGCCGTGTACCCCTTAGCTTAAAAAAACCTGCGGCATATCGCTAGTCCGGATGAAAAATCCCGATCACTTGCTCTTCTTTGCGAACATGCTCGCGAACGTCTTTATCCGCTTCCCGCATTTGATGCCCGCACTTAACGCATTCAACAATATCGACATTATTTTCACGCCACATCGCCATTGTGTCCTGCGCCTGACAGGCCGGACATTTCGCGCCTGCAATAAAACGTTTACGGATTGCCATTGTTTTACCCCTACTCAAATTCATCCCAGCCATCCAACTGGCGCCGTTCCTGTTGCATTTCGCGCTGAAAAATCTCCTCCAGCTCGCGTCGGGCCTCTCTGGCGCGCGAAATCTGTACCATGTCGCTATGCTCCGGGATCAGCTCCCGCAACATTCGCATATCCAGCCGGCGAAAATGCAACTGCGCGCGTTGCGCCTGATGCGGATGCATACCTAACGACACCAGAGTTTTACGTCCCAGTTCCAGCGCGCTGGAAAACGTTTCACGGGAAAACTGCGTGACGCCAGCCTGTAATAACTCATGGGCCTCCACACGTCCACGCGCTCGCGCAAGAATATGCAGATGAGGAAAATGCTGCTGACACAGCGCCACCAGCTTCATCGTGTCTTCCGGTTCATTACACGTGATGACTATCGACTCTGCCGCTTCCGCGCCCGCAGAACGCAGCAGCTCGACTTGTGTAGCGTCGCCGTAATACACTTTATAACCATATTTGCGCATCAGATTAACGGCGCCGATATCGCGTTCCAGCACGGTGATACGCATCTTATTTGCCATCAATAAGCGAGCGATCACCTGACCAAAACGGCCAAAGCCGACGACAATCACCTGGGGCTTATCATCCTCAACCCACGGCTTTTCATCATTCTCTTCCGGGCCATTAAGACGGCGCGATAACCACTTATCAATCCCTTTCATCAGTAGCGGCGTGGTCATCATTGATAATGTGACAGTCACCAATAATAACGCCATCTGATCGCCCTGAAACAGGCGCTGAGAAGAGGCGGTAGAAAAGAGCACAAAAGCGAACTCGCCCCCCTGACTCAGCACGCTGGCAAACTGCATCCGTTCAGAACTTCTTATTCCATATAGCCGCGCCAGCAGATACAGCGTCAGCATTTTTATGACGACCAGAATAACAACGCTCGCCGCCACCCACAGTAAATGGGTATAAAGTACGCCGAGATTTAGCGACATACCGACGGAGATAAAGAACAGCCCAAGCAGTAAACCTTTAAAGGGATCGATAGCGTTTTCCAGCTCATGCCGGTATTCGCTCTCTGCCAGTAAAACGCCGGCAATGAAGGTTCCCAGGGCCATCGACAGTCCCAGCGCGTCCATAAATAAGGCGGCGCTCAACACCAGCAACAGCGTCGCGGCAGTGAAGACCTCCCGCACGCCGGACGCAGCAATAAAACGAAATACCGGGCGCAACAGGTAGCGGCCGCCAATCAGCATTACCGCGAAAGCCAGTACCTTCATTGCCACTTTAAACCAGTCGAAATGCTCGTCGGCCGATCCCGCCAATAAAGGCACCAACGCCAGCGCGGGGATCACCGCTAAATCCTGAAACAGTAAGACGGAAAACCCTAACTGCCCGGACTCGCTACGATTCATGCCTTTCTCGCGCATCAGTTGTAGCGCCATCGCCGTCGAAGACATCGCCAGGCCAATCCCGCCGACGACCGCCGCCTGCCATAAGAAATCAGCAAGCATCAATAATCCCGCCAGCACCGCCGCGCTTAACAGCACCTGAGCAGCGCCGACGCCGAAGATAGAGCGCCGCAGTTGCCAAAGCCGTGACGGATTGAGTTCGAGACCAATGATAAACATCAGAAACACGACGCCCAGTTCGGAAAAGTGCAGGATCTCGTCAACATCGCTGATAAATCCCAGCCCCCACGGACCGATGGCGATTCCCGCCAGCAAATACCCTAGCACCGCGCCGATGCCCAGCCTCGCGGCCAGCGGCACCGCCGCTACCGCCGCGAAGAGGAACAACACTCCCGCGGTCAATAAATCAGCACCTTCCATCAATAGCCTCCCGCGCTCACAGGATTCGCCAGCCACTCGCCATAGGCTTTCGCATGACTGGCCAGCGTCTGCGGCGACTGGCGGCGCGCCCAGTACACAATAATGGGCGGCATCCAGTGCATCCGGCACATGGCCGCGGTCAGTTCAAAAGGGCGGAGTACATCGCTCATTGGATAGCGGTTTAGCGCGTCATACCGGTAAGCGCTCTCCGGCTCGCCGGTCGTAATCACGCTACGCCAGTACTTTCCCACCAGTTGGTTTCCCCCTGGTCCGCTGGCGAACCCCCGACTCAAAACGCGATCAAGCCATTCTTTCAGTAAAGCCGGACAGCTATAGGTGTAAAGGGGATGCTGAAAAACAATGACGTCGTGCTCACGTAACAGGGCTTGTTCATAGGGCGTGTCGATAAAAAAATCAGGATAGCGCGCATAAAGATCGTGCACGGTTACGTTATTGTGCTGTATGGCCGGTTTAAGCAGTACCCGGTTAGCAACCGAGTCCTGAGATTCCGGATGGGCATACAACAGCAAGACTTTCGCTGGCTGAGACATCAATCCCCCTCCCGGTTGTTTTGGGTCGATACATGCCATTCTTCAGGCCGCTTCTACGTTGACAGCGTTTGTTCAACTCAGAAACGTACTCCATGTCCGCCGCTGGGGATTAATGAGAGATATTCTTGTCCCTCACCAAAGGCGGCCTGAATGATTTTGTGTATCGTTGTTGTTTTGAGCTACCATTGCGCTCCAGCGCGGCGGTACGCCCGAATATTACATTATCATAATGATAAATTAACATAGTCTGAACATACGGCGCCTTATGATTGTTTTCTCCTCGTTACAAATTCGTCGCGGCGTGCGCGTCCTACTGGACAATGCCTCGGCTACCATTAATCCAGGCCAGAAAGTCGGCCTGGTGGGTAAAAACGGCTGCGGTAAATCTACCCTGCTGGCATTGCTAAAAAATGAAATCAGCGCCGATGCCGGGAGTTTTACCCTGCCCGGAACCTGGCAATTAGCGTGGGTGAATCAGGAAACACCTGCGTTGCCTCAGCCAGCGATTGAGTATGTCATTGACGGCGACCGTGAATACCGGCAGCTGGAGGCGCAGCTTAACGACGCCAACGAACGTAACGACGGACATGCTATCGCCTCCATACATGGCAAGCTGGACGCCATCGACGCATGGACCGTTCGTTCGCGCGCCGCCAGCCTGCTACACGGTCTCGGCTTCTCTAACGATCAGCTGGAACGTCCGGTCAGCGACTTTTCCGGCGGCTGGCGGATGCGCCTTAACCTGGCCCAGGCGCTGATTTGCCGTTCCGATTTACTGCTGCTCGACGAACCGACCAACCACCTCGATCTGGATGCCGTCATCTGGCTGGAAAAATGGCTGAAGAGCTATCCGGGCACCCTGATTCTGATCTCCCACGATCGCGATTTTCTTGACCCGATAGTGGATAAAATTATCCATATCGAACAGCAGACTCTGTTCGAGTACACCGGCAACTACAGCGCGTTTGAAGTTCAGCGCGCCACGCGCCTGGCGCAGCAGCAGGCGATGTATGAGAGTCAGCAGGAGCGTGTGGCGCATCTGCAAAGCTACATCGACCGTTTCCGCGCCAAGGCCACCAAGGCCAAGCAGGCGCAAAGCCGTATCAAGATGCTGGAGCGTATGGAGTTGATTGCGCCGGCTCATGTCGACAACCCGTTCCATTTCAGCTTCCGCGCGCCGGAAAGCCTGCCGAACCCGCTGCTGAAGATGGAAAAAGTCAGCGCAGGTTATGGCGATCGCATCATTCTGGAATCCATCAAGCTGAACCTGGTGCCCGGCTCGCGTATCGGCCTGCTGGGCCGCAACGGCGCGGGGAAATCGACGCTGATCAAGCTGCTGGCGGGCGAACTGGAACCGTTGCACGGTGAAATCGGCCTCGCCAAAGGCATTAAGCTCGGCTACTTCGCCCAGCACCAACTGGAGTTCCTGCGCGCGGATGAATCCCCGTTGCAACATATGGCGCGTCTGGCGCCGCAGGAACTGGAGCAGAAGCTGCGCGACTATCTCGGCGGCTTCGGTTTCCAGGGCGACAAAGTAACGGAAGAGACGCAACGCTTCTCTGGCGGCGAGAAAGCGCGTCTGGTGCTGGCGCTGATCGTCTGGCAGCGTCCAAACCTGCTGCTGCTCGATGAACCGACCAACCACCTGGATCTCGACATGCGTCAGGCGCTCACCGAAGCGCTGATTGATTTTGAAGGCGCATTGGTCGTCGTGTCGCACGACCGCCACCTGATTCGCTCCACCACTGACGACCTCTATCTGGTTCACGACAAAAAGGTCGAACCGTTCGACGGCGACCTGGAAGATTATCAGCAGTGGCTGAGCGACGTGCAGAAGCAGGAAAACCAGGCCGACGACGCGCCGAAGGAAAACAACGCCAACAGCGCCCAGTCACGCAAAGATCAGAAGCGTCGCGAAGCCGAGCTACGCACTCTGACGCAGCCGCTGCGTAAAGAGATTACCCGTCTGGAAAAAGAGATGGAAAAGCTCAACGCCCAGTTAGCACAGGCGGAAGAGAAGCTTGGCGACAGCAGCCTGTATGACCCAAGCCGTAAAGCGGAGATGACCGAGTGTCTGCAACTGCAGGCCAGCGCCAAATCCGGGCTGGAAGAATGTGAAATGGCATGGCTTGAGGCGCAGGAGCAGCTTGAGCAGATGATGCAGAACGACTAAGAGCCTATCCCATTAGGCTATTTTATTCGCCATTTTAGGGCCGGGCAGTGCTCGAAATCCTCACGTACTATGTGTACGCTCCGGTTTCTGCGCGCTGTCCGGCCCCAAACTGGCTTCAACAATTACGCCTACTGGGATAGGCTCTAACGCACGGGGCGGACGATGAACCTGTCTATCACCGATGACATTACCTTCCGCAAGCTCACCATCTTAATGATGCTTGTGGAGAAGGGTAACATCGCCCGCACCGCCGAGGCGCTGCACACGCTGGAAGAGAACGTTCGTGGTCCGCTGTTCGTCCATAAAGGCCTCTTCGGTACTCGTCCCGATATAAAGGTTACCGTTGCGGTCGGCAGCACCGGAACAGAAACCTGCGTTATGTGATTTAGCAGCAAAGGTTGCCGTGATTTATTTTCGTCAGCGCGTCGTTCACGCCAAATAATTCAAACGTCACCTCATCAACGCCAAGATTTTTCAGACGCGCAGTGTGTTTTTTAATATAAGCCTGCGCCGTTTCTTCGGATTCAAACAAGTAAATGCCGCCAGCTTGCTGGTTTTTCTCGCTTTCTGTCCAGATTTTCCAGATGAAGCCCGGCTCCTCATTGATAGACTCCGCCAGCCCGACCAGTTGCTGAGTCATCTCCTCGCCAAAAGGGCCGCTAAAGTTAAAATGGATCTGTAAAAGTGTCTTCGACATGCCTTCTCCTTGAGTCACATAACTATCGTGTTGCCACACTACCACGATTAATTCGGCTGATGCAGAGGTTCACGCGATTTCTGTGGGGTATTGCGCGCGCCTTGCATACCGCCCCCTCTGGTGAAATGAGGCGCAATTTTATTTCGCCAGACGACCAATTGAACGTAAAATCACATATTGACTAATCTGTGAACCTTATGCGCGGTATAGTATTGTTTCCAATTATCAATTGTTCTGGTGCTATGGTTGAGATCACGTCCACAGAAATGACCCCGCCTGTCAATGACTCGCATGAATTTATTCCCATGCGTGGCATTCGTAATCGCCATTTACAAACTATGCTGCCGCGTTTAATCCGCCGCAAAGTGAAGTTCAACGCCCACTGGCAGCGGCTGGAGCTACCGGACGGCGATTTTGTCGATCTGGCATGGAGCGAAGATCCGCAACAGGCAAAGCATAAACCGCGGCTGGTGGTCTTTCACGGTCTGGAAGGCAGCCTGAACAGCCCCTATGCCCACGGGCTGATTGAGGCGGCGCAAAAGCGCGGCTGGCTGGGCGTGGTGATGCACTTTCGCGGCTGTAGCGGCGAGCCCAACCGTCTGAATCGTATTTACCACTCCGGTGAAACGGAGGATGGAGCCTGGTTTTTACGCTGGCTACAGCGGGAGTTCGGCGCCGTTCCGACAGCCGCCGTGGGCTATTCGCTCGGCGGTAATATGCTGGCGTGCCTGCTGGCGAAAGAAGGCCGCGATATTCCCATCGAGGCGGCGGTAATTGTTTCTGCACCTTTCGTTCTCGAAGCCTGTAGCTACCACATGGACAAAGGGTTTTCCCGCGTCTATCAGCGTTATTTGCTTAATCTGTTAAAAGCGAATGCGTCACGCAAGCTGGCGGCATATCCCGGGTCGCTGCCGGTGAATCTGGCGCAACTGAAATCAATGCGCCGTATTCGCGAGTTTGACGACCTGATCACCGCGAAAATTCACGGCTTTGCCGACGCCATCGACTACTATCGTCAGTGTAGCGCCATGCCATTGCTTAACCAGATTGCTAAACCGACGCTGATTATTCACGCTAAAGACGATCCGTTTATGGATCATCATGTGATCCCTAAAGCGGAAGATCTGCCCCCGCAGGTGGAGTATCAGCTGACTGAGCATGGCGGACACGTAGGATTTATCGGCGGTACGCCGCTGCGCCCTGAAATGTGGCTGGAACGCCGAATTCCTGACTGGCTGACAACGTACCTGGAGGCGTCATCATGATCATTCCCTGGCAGGGGCTCGCCCCCGACACGCTGGACAACCTGATCGAAAGCTTTGTGTTGCGCGAAGGCACCGATTATGGTGAACATGAACGTTCGCTTGAACAAAAAGTCGCTGACGTAAAACGCCAACTGCAATCCGGCGAGGCCGTGCTGGTATGGTCTGAATTACATGAAACGGTCAATATTATGCCGAAAAAGCAGTTTCGCGAATAAAACGCCTTTGCCGACAATACATTATTACTAAAGCTCAATCATGGAGTTGCCATGTCAGCCAAACATCCGGTGATAGCAGTAACAGGGTCAAGCGGCGCGGGGACCACCACCACCAGCCTCGCGTTTCGTAAAATTTTCGCGCAGTTAAATCTGCACGCCGCCGAGGTGGAAGGCGACAGTTTTCATCGTTACACCCGCCCGGAAATGGATATGGCGATCCGCAAAGCGCGTGACGCCGGGCGGCATATCAGCTATTTTGGGCCTGAAGCCAATGACTTCAGCCTACTGGAACATACCTTTATTGAGTACGGGCAGACGGGTAAAGGCCAGTCGCGTAAATATCTGCATACCTATGATGAAGCCGTACCGTGGAATCAGGTTCCCGGCACGTTTACGCCCTGGCAGCCGCTACCCGAACCGACCGATGTGCTGTTTTATGAAGGACTGCACGGCGGCGTCGTCACCCCGCAACATGATGTCGCGCGTCATGTTGATCTGTTGGTTGGCGTGGTGCCTATCGTCAACCTCGAGTGGATTCAGAAACTGATTCGCGACACCAGCGAGCGCGGACACTCCCGTGAAGCGGTGATGGATTCCGTGGTGCGTTCCATGGACGACTACATCAATTACATTACGCCGCAGTTCTCGCGTACCCATATTAACTTCCAGCGCGTACCGACCGTCGACACGTCCAATCCGTTCGCCGCAAAAGGTATTCCCTCGCTGGATGAGAGTTTTGTGGTGATCCATTTCCGCAATCTGGAAGGGATCGATTTTCCCTGGCTTCTGGCGATGCTCCAGGGCTCGTTCATTTCTCACATTAATACATTAGTGGTGCCGGGCGGCAAAATGGGGCTGGCGATGGAGCTGATTATGTTGCCGCTGGTGCAGCGATTAATGGAAGGCAAAAAAATCGAATAACCGCGGTGAAATGCCCGATGGCGCTACGCTTATCGGGCCTACGAGATAAAAACGGGTAGGCCGGATAAAGCCACGCCGCCATCCGGCATCACATGTTACGCCGCAATCACTTCATACGAATGGGTAATATTGACCGCTTTTTCCAGCATTAGCGCCACCGAGCAATATTTTTCCGCGGAGAGATCGACAGCGCGCGCGACGGCAGCCTCTTTCAGATCGCTGCCGGTAACGATAAAATGCAGATTAATGTGCGTAAACAGGCGCGGCGCGTCTTCCCGGCGCTCGGATGTCAGCTTCACTTCGCAGTTGGTGACATTCTGACGGCCCTTTTGCAGGATTGATACCACATCAATAGCGCTACATCCGCCAGCCGCCATTAATACCATCTCCATCGGACTCGGCGCTTTGTCACCGGAGTTGCCATCCATTAAAATCTGGTGGCCGGAGGAGGACTCTCCGAGGAACGTGAGCCCTTCAACCCACTTTACACGCGCTTGCATATTTCGTAACTCCAATGTTTCAATTTTCCTGAAAGATTACGCGCATACAACAAAAGTCGCAATGGAAGGCGACCTGGGTCATGCTGAAGCGAGACACCAGGAGACACACGGCGAAAGCTATGCTAAAACAGACAAGATGCTACAGTAATACATTGACGTACTGCATGTATGCAGAGGACATCACATTACAGGCTACAATCTATTTTCGTAGCCCCCTTCCCAGGTAGCGGGAAGTATATTTTTGCAACCCCAGAGACAGTGCCGTTTTCTGGCTCTGGAGACAGCTTATAACAGAGGATAACCGCGCATGGTGCTTGGCAAACCGCAAACAGACCCGACTCTTGAATGGTTCTTGTCTCATTGCCACATTCATAAGTACCCGTCAAAGAGCACGCTGATTCACCAGGGTGAAAAAGCAGAAACGTTGTACTACATCGTTAAAGGCTCCGTGGCAGTGCTGATCAAAGATGAAGAAGGGAAAGAAATGATCCTTTCTTATCTGAATCAGGGTGATTTTATTGGTGAACTGGGCCTGTTTGAAGAAGGCCAGGAACGCAGCGCCTGGGTACGTGCGAAAACCGCATGTGAGGTCGCTGAAATTTCCTACAAAAAATTTCGCCAATTAATCCAGGTCAACCCGGATATTCTGATGCGCCTCTCTTCCCAGATGGCTCGTCGCTTACAAGTCACCTCTGAAAAAGTAGGTAACCTCGCCTTCCTTGACGTCACCGGGCGTATCGCTCAGACGCTGCTGAATCTGGCGAAACAGCCCGATGCCATGACGCACCCGGATGGGATGCAGATCAAAATCACCCGTCAGGAAATCGGCCAGATCGTCGGCTGCTCCCGCGAAACCGTTGGTCGTATTTTGAAAATGCTGGAAGATCAAAACCTGATCTCCGCGCATGGCAAGACCATCGTCGTCTACGGCACCCGTTAATCCCGTCAGAATGGCGCGTTTTATCATGCGCCATTTTTGTTTGCATCGATGTGGCGAAGACTGATTTATCACCCAGAGATTAATTACGCACTACGGCAAACGCTGGTGCTGTGCCTGCCTGTGGCTGTTGGTTTATTGATAGGCCAGCTACACCTGGGCTTGCTTTTCTCTCTCGTTCCCGCCTGCTGCAACATTGCAGGTCTGGATACCCCGCACAAACGCTTTTTTAAACGCCTGATCATCGGCGCATCGCTGTTCGCCGGATGCAGTCTGGTAACGCAACTTCTGCTGGCGGAATCCATCCCCCTGCCGTTGATCCTGACCGGGCTGACGCTGGTGCTTGGCGTGACGGCGGAAATTAGCCCGCTTCACGCGCGGCTACTGCCAGCGTCGCTGATTGCCGCCATCTTTACCCTGAGCCTTGCGGGATACATGCCCGTCTGGGAGCCGCTGCTCATTTATGCGCTGGGCACGCTATGGTACGGCGTGTTTAACTGGTTTTGGTTCTGGCTATGGCGCGAACAGCCGCTGCGCGAGTCATTGAGTTTGTTATACCGTGAACTGGCCGATTATTGTGAAGCGAAATACAGCCTGCTCACCCAACATATCGATCCGGAAAAAGCGCTGCCTCCCCTGCTGATACGCCAGCAAAAAGCGGTCGATCTCATTACCCAGTGTTACCAACAGATGCATATGCTTTCGGCGCACAACAATAATGATTACAAGCGCCTGTTGCGGGCTTTTCAGGAAGCGATGGATTTGCAGGAGCACATCTCCGTCAGCTTGCATCAGCCGGAAGAGGTACAGAAACTGGTAGAACGCAGCCATGCGGAAGAGGTGATTCGCTGGAATGCGCAAACGGTCGCCACCCGTCTGCGCGTGCTGGCGGATGACATTCTTTATCATCGTCTGCCGACGCGCTTCTCCATGGAAAAACAGATTGGCGCTCTGGAGAAGATCGCCAATCAGCATCCTGAAAATCCGGTAGGCCAGTTCTGCTATTGGCACTTCAGTCGAATCGCCCGTGTGCTGCGTACTCAGCGACCGCTGTACGCCCGCGACCTGATGGCCGATAAACAGCGTCGTTTGCCGCTACTTCCGGCGCTGAAAAATTATATGTCTCTTAAATCGCCGGCGCTACGCAACGCCGGACGCATCAGCGTGATGATGAGCATCGCCAGTCTGATGGGCAGTGCGTTGCACCTGCCTAAACCGTACTGGATACTCATGACGG
Source organism: Salmonella sp. 32070601201500089SM (assembly GCF_017573605.1). Lineage (NCBI taxonomy): Bacteria > Pseudomonadati > Pseudomonadota > Gammaproteobacteria > Enterobacterales > Enterobacteriaceae > Salmonella > Salmonella sp. 32070601201500089SM. The sequence goes on along the minus strand of NZ_JAGETK010000009.1, from coordinate 219,474 downwards.
TGCTGTTTGTCACCCAAAACGGCTATGGCGCGACACGCGTGCGTATTCTGCACCGTTCGGTCGGAACGCTGGTCGGCCTGGTGATTGCCGGCGTCACGCTGCACTTACATATTCCCGAAAGCATTACGCTGGCGGTCATGCTGGTACTCACGCTGGCAAGTTATCTGATTATTCGTAAAAACTACGGCTGGGCGACGGTCGGCTTTACGGTGACGGCGGTATACACCATCCAGTTACTGACGTTAAACGGAGAGCAGTTTATTGTGCCGAGGCTGATCGATACGCTGATTGGCTGTTTAATTGCCTTTGGCGGCATGGTCTGGCTGTGGCCGCAATGGCAAAGCGGGCTATTACGTAAAAACGCCCATGATGCGCTGGAAGCCGATCAAGAAGCTATCCGACTGATCCTCAGTAACGATCCGCAGGCCACCCCGCTCGCTTATCAAAGAATGCGGGTCAACCAGGAGCATAACACGTTATTCAACTCGTTAAATCAGGCAATGCAGGAACCCGGATTCAATACCCACTATCTGTCGGATATGAAACTATGGGTCACGCACAGCCAGTTTATTGTCGAGCATATCAACGCTATGACGACGCTGGCGCGGGAACACACCATGCTGACGCCGGATCTGGCGCAGCGCTATCTGGAATCTTGCGAGATTGCAATTCAGCGCTGCCAGCAGCGCCTGGAGTACGACAGGCCAGGCGGCTCCGGCGATGTCAATATTCTGGAGTCGCCGGACATGCCGTCACATGGCTTATTGAGCACTCTGGAACAACATTTACAGCGCATCATTGGCCATCTGAACACCATGCACACCATTTCGTCGATGGCCTGGCGTCAGCGTCCGCATCACGGTATCTGGCTGAGTAAGCGGCTACGGGATACAAAAAGTTAAGACCGACTGCCGGATGCGCTACGCTTATCCGGCAATCCGCCATCAGGCCACCACCTTCCCTACCGCCTGCGCAAAGCGCTGCATTCCTTCATGGATATCCGCCTCTTCCACCACCAGCGACGGGGCAAAACGCATCACGTCGGCTCCGGCATTGAGCACCATCACGCCGGCCTCCGCGCCTGCGTACAGAAAATCGCGCGCCCGACCTTTGTACTCCGGTTTCAGTTCCGCGCCAATCAGCAGCCCCATGCCGCGAATATCGCTGAAAATGTCAAATTGCTCGTCAATCGCCTGCAAATGTTGCACAAACTGTTGCCGCTTAGTGTGAATGCCTTGTAGTACCTCTGGCGTATTAATAATATCGAATGCCGCGCCAGCCACCGCACAGGCCAGCGGATTACCGCCATAGGTTGAACCATGCGAACCGACATGAAAGGCCGAGGCGATCTCCTGCGTGGTCAGCATGGCGCTCACCGGAAAACCGCCGCCTAACGCTTTGGCGCTGGTGAGGATATCCGGCGTGACGCCGTAGTGCATATAGGCAAACAGGTCTCCGGTGCGCCCCATCCCGCACTGCACTTCATCAAACACCAGCAACGCCTGATGCTCGTCACACAGGTCGCGTAACCCTTTGAGGAATTCCGGTGTAGCCGCCTGCACGCCGCCTTCACCCTGAATCGGCTCGACCACCACCGCGCAGGTGTGGTCATCCATTACCGCTTTTACCGCATGAAGATCGTTGAAGGGAACGTGAATAATATCGGCGGGTTTCGGCCCAAAGCCGTCGGAATATTTTGGCTGCCCGCCGACAGAGACAGTAAACAAGGAACGGCCATGAAAGGCGTTATGGAAGGCAATGATTTTCGTTTTGAACGGGCTATGGCGCACGCAGGCATAATGACGCGCCAGTTTAAAAGCGGTTTCGTTCGCTTCGGTGCCGGAATTCATAAACAGCACGCGCTCGGCAAACGTGGCGTCGATCAGTTTACGTCCCAGACGCAACGCCGGTTCATTGGTAAAAACGTTACTGGTATGCCACAAGGTTTCCCCCTGGGATTTCAGCGCCTCGACCAGCGCCGGATGGCAATGGCCCAGCGCAGTCACTGCAATCCCGCCGGCGAAATCGATATACTCTTTGCCCTGCTGATCCCATACGCGGCTGCCTTTACCTTTGACCGGAATAAAGTCCGCCGGTGCATAAACAGGCAGAATCACCTCATCAAAAGTTGCGCGCGTAATAGCCGTTTGTTCAGTTGCCATATCATTACCACCCGGTTAAGCAGAAAATTCAGTGAAATTATACTCACAAAATATGAATAAAAAATCACTCAATGACAACCATTAATCAACGTTGAAGAAAATTTTCCAGTAGCGCGTGTCCCTGTTCGCTAAGAATACTTTCCGGGTGGAACTGCACGCCTTCCAGATCCCACTCGCGGTGGCGAATGCCCATAATCTCCTGCGTTTCGCTCCAGGCGGTGATCTCAAAACACTCTGGCAACGTGGCAGGGTCGACAATCAGCGAGTGGTAACGTGTCACGGTTAACGGGCTGGGCAATCCCCGAAACACGCCCTGTCCATTATGCGTAACAGGTGACGTTTTACCGTGCATCACTTTCGCTGCCCGCACCACCGACGCGCCAAAGGCCTGCGCCATCGCCTGATGACCCAGGCAAACGCCCAGCATCGGAATACGTCCGGCATAATGGCGGATGACCGCCAGTGAAATGCCAGCGTCATTTGGCGTACAGGGGCCAGGAGAGATAACGATTTTTTGCGGGTTCAAAGCGTCAATGTGCGCCAGCGTCAGCGCATCATTGCGCCGAACCTGCACTTCCGCGCCCAGTTCACAAAAATACTGGTAGAGGTTCCAGGTAAAGGAATCATAGTTATCGATAAGCAGGATCATGGCGGCTCCGGGTCAGTAGAACCACCCTATTTTACTCAGTTTCGCGAGCTTCGCTTATCGCTTTCTGAAAAATCGCCCGCAAAGCGGAGAGATCGCCCATCGCGCCGCTCTGGTTCGCCTGCTTCCATGTTTCAACCGCAATACCTTGCCAACTCAGCGCGTAGCCTGCATGTAGCGCCAGTTGTTCAAAGAAGATGCGCTGCGCCAGCCCGCTCCCCAAACGAAACGGATGAAGCACATTAATTTCACAGTAGTAATGCGCCAGCCGCTCGACAAACTTCTCGTGCGCCAGACCAACCAGGTAGCCCTCTTCTTCCAGATCCTGCATCAGAGCGTTGCCCTCTTTTTCGATATAGGCAAAGTGGCAGAAACGGGTATCGCCCTGGTAAATATCGACCTCCCGCAGTTGCCCTGCCCAGTCGAAAATATCCTGATAGAGCTGGCGATGAATCGCGCACAGATGAGGCAAGCCGCGTACCAGCGGCCCCAGTTCAATCGTAGCGGCGCGGAGCGCGGTCATTTCGTATGCCGCTTGCGCCAGTCGCTGGGCCTGATGAATCCCAAGCCGATTACGCATCACATTCAGCCCCGGATAAAGGTACGGATCGCGTCCTTCGCCAAATTTATCGCTCATAGTGCCTCCGAAGCTCGTCAAGACGTGCCAGCGCTTCATCGGCGGTCAGGGTTACTAAGGGGATCTCAATACCTTCGAGACGGCAGCTTTGCTGGAAGTTAACGTTGCGCCGCTGTTCCCAAAAGCGTGACTTTTGTTTATCGGTAAGTTTCTTCACCGGGCCTCCCTGAATATGTCTGTGCTTGACCACAAGTATAAGCAGCAATTTCAGGTTACGCTGAGACAGGGAGAAAACGCGGGCGGCTCGCACCCGCGCAGGCATGTTTTATGGCAGGACTTTCGCGGAAAGGATAACGACTGGTTTTGTCGGCACATTCTGATAAGGCCCGACATCGTGCGTCGGTACCTGTGAGATTTTATCGGCGACATCCATACCTTTTACCACTTTACCAAATACCGCATAGCCAAAGTCGCGCTGGCCGTGGTCGAGAAAAGCGTTATCCGCGACGTTAATAAAGAACTGGCTGGTGGCGCTGTCTTTATCTGCGGTGCGCGCCATCGCGATCGTGCCGCGAGTATTACGCAGACCGTTGTCGGCTTCATTCTTAATCGGCGGATTCGGTTTCTTCTGCTGCATCTGCTCGTTAAAACCACCACCCTGAATCATAAAGCCAGGAATAACGCGGTGAAACGTAGTGTTGTTATAGAAACCACTGTTGACGTAATCGACAAAGTTTTTCACAGAAACCGGCGCTTTCTGGCTGTTCAGCTCCAGCTCAATATTCCCGGCGGAGGTGGTTAACAGCACATGAGGATCACCTTTTGCTGCCAACGCTACGGGAGAAAGAGCAGAAAGAGCGAAAACAGCTGCGACAGCCGCCAGAGTCGATTTGAGCATGAGATTTCCTTAAAGAGAGCAGAAATAAAGCAAGTGGAATGATTCTAAAGAGCCTTCCTGGGCCAGGCCAGCCCTTTACCTAATTTTACGTACATGAAACAAATGTAACGTTACGACGCAACGCCTTGTCCTTGCAATATGATGTGACAAACATCACATTAAAAAATGTAATGAACATTACTATCACTAATAATTATTTAAATACATCACAAAAACGCCTAAAATCTGCCCGCTTAACGCGCCCTCCACGCGCTTCACTTCTCTTCAAGGCCAGACATGACTAACAGCAACCGCATCAAGCTCACATGGATCAGCTTTCTTTCCTACGCCCTGACCGGGGCGCTGGTGATTGTCACCGGGATGGTGATGGGAAATATCGCAGACTATTTTCATCTGCCCGTTTCCAGTATGAGTAACACCTTTACTTTTCTGAACGCCGGGATTTTGATCTCGATCTTCCTCAACGCGTGGCTGATGGAAATCGTCCCGCTGAAAACACAGCTACGCTTTGGTTTTATCCTGATGGTGCTGGCGGTGGCCGGGCTGATGTTCAGCCATAGCCTGGCGTTGTTCTCAGCGGCGATGTTTGTGCTGGGGCTGGTCAGCGGGATCACCATGTCGATTGGCACCTTCCTGATTACGCAACTGTATGAAGGGCGTCAGCGCGGTTCCCGACTGCTGTTTACCGACTCCTTCTTCAGCATGGCGGGGATGATTTTTCCTATGGTCGCCGCCTTCCTGCTGGCGCGTAGTATTGAGTGGTACTGGGTCTACGCCTGCATCGGCCTGGTCTACCTGGCGATTTTCATCCTGACCTTCGGCTGTGAATTTCCGGCGCTGGGTAAACATGCGCAGCACTCTCAGGCGCCTGTCGTCAAAGAAAAATGGGGCATTGGCGTACTGTTTCTGGCCGTCGCCGCGCTGTGCTATATCCTCGGTCAATTAGGCTTTATCTCCTGGGTGCCGGAATACGCCAAAGGCCTCGGCATGAGCCTGAATGACGCCGGGGCGCTGGTGAGTGATTTCTGGATGTCCTATATGTTTGGCATGTGGGCGTTCAGCTTTATCCTGCGCTTTTTCGATCTGCAACGCATTCTGACCGTACTGGCGGGTATGGCGGCGGTACTGATGTATCTGTTTATTACCGGCACGCAGGCGCATATGCCGTGGTTTATTCTGACGCTGGGCTTCTTCTCCAGCGCCATTTATACCTCCATCATTACGCTGGGATCGCAGCAAACGAAAGTGGCCTCGCCTAAGCTGGTTAACTTTATTCTGACCTGCGGCACTATCGGAACGATGCTGACCTTCGTCGTCACCGGCCCGATTGTAGCGCACAGCGGCCCACAGGCGGCGTTACTCACCGCGAATGGTCTGTATGCGGTGGTCTTTGTGATGTGCTTTGCGCTCGGCTTTGTATCCCGTCATCGTCAGCATAGCGCGCCGGCTACGCATTGATAATCCTTGCCGGATGGCGACATCGCCCTCCGGCACTCTATCCCCCCTCCTGACGGGGTAGGCCTGTTGGTCTAAAAACAACTCATTTTGTATGTTATTTGTACAAACCTGAAAAGCCTGACAATTCCGCCACTTATAAAAATCCAGACAAATCAGCCATATACCCATTAAGAGGTATATAAAGGTGAATTTGATTTACATCAATAAGCGGGGTTGCTGAATCGTTAAGGTAGGCGGTAATAGAAAAGAAATCGAGGCAAAAATGAGCAAAGTCAGACTCGCTATTATCGGTAATGGTATGGTCGGCCACCGCTTTATTGAGGATCTCCTTGATAAATCCGACGCTAGCCTGTTCGACATTACCGTGTTCTGTGAAGAACCCCGTAAAGCCTATGACCGTGTCCACCTGTCATCCTACTTCTCTCACCACACCGCGGAAGAGCTCTCTCTGGTGCGTGAAGGATTTTACGAGAAGCACGGCGTAAAGGTACTGGTTGGCGAACGCGCAATTACCATTAACCGTCAGGAGAAAGTGATTCACTCCAGCGCGGGTCGTACCGTTTATTATGACAAGCTGATCATGGCGACCGGTTCCTATCCGTGGATCCCGCCGATTAAAGGCTCCGAAACCCAGGATTGCTTCGTTTACCGTACCATTGAAGACCTCAACGCTATCGAAGCCTGCGCCCGTCGCAGCAAGCGCGGGGCGGTGGTCGGCGGCGGTCTGCTGGGGCTGGAAGCCGCTGGCGCGCTGAAAAACCTCGGCGTGGAAACGCACGTCATTGAATTTGCGCCAATGCTGATGGCGGAACAGCTCGATCAGATGGGCGGCGAGCAGCTACGTCGCAAGATCGAAAGCATGGGCGTGCGTGTACACACCAGTAAAAACACACAAGAGATTGTTCAGCAGGGTAACGAAGCGCGTAAGACTATGCGTTTTGCCGATGGCAGCGAGCTGGAAGTCGATTTTATCGTCTTCTCTACCGGTATTCGCCCCCGCGACAAGCTGGCTACCCAGTGCGGTCTGGCCGTCGCGCAGCGCGGCGGGATCGTGATTAACGACACCTGCCAGACGTCTGACCCAGATATCTACGCTATCGGCGAGTGCGCCAGTTGGAACAACCGCGTTTACGGTCTGGTCGCACCAGGCTATAAAATGGCCCAGGTCGCCGTTGACCATATCCTCGGCAGTGCAAACGCCTTTGAAGGCGCGGATCTCAGCGCCAAACTGAAGCTGCTGGGCGTGGACGTCGGCGGCATCGGCGACGCGCATGGCCGCACGCCGGGCGCGCGTAGCTACGTTTACCTCGATGAAAGCAAAGAAGTCTACAAACGTCTTATTGTCAGCGAAGATAACAAAACGCTGCTCGGCGCAGTACTGGTCGGCGACACCAGCGATTACGGCAATTTGCTGCAACTGGTACTGAACGCCATCGAACTGCCGGAAAACCCGGATTCGCTGATCCTGCCGTCGCACGCGAGCAGTGGTAAACCCGCTATCGGCGTGGATAAACTGCCGGACAGCGCGCAGATCTGCTCCTGCTTCGATGTGACTAAAGGCGATCTGATCGCCGCTATCAATAAAGGCTGCCATACCGTGGCGGCGCTGAAAGCGGAAACCAAAGCCGGAACCGGCTGCGGCGGCTGCATCCCGCTGGTGACGCAGGTACTGAACGCCGAACTGGCGAAACAGGGTATTGAAGTCAACAACAACCTGTGCGAGCACTTTGCTTATTCTCGTCAGGAACTGTTCCACTTAATCCGCGTGGAAGGTATCAAAACCTTTGAAGAACTGCTGGCGAAACACGGTAAAGGCTACGGCTGCGAAGTGTGTAAGCCGACCGTCGGTTCGCTGCTGGCGTCGTGCTGGAACGAATACATCCTCAAGCCGCAGCACACGCCGTTGCAGGATACCAACGATAACTTCCTGGCGAATATTCAGAAAGACGGCACCTACTCGGTGATCCCGCGCTCGGCGGGTGGTGAAATCACGCCGGAAGGTCTGGTGGCCGTGGGTCGTATCGCCCGCGAGTTTAACCTCTATACCAAAATCACCGGTTCTCAGCGTATCGGTCTGTTCGGCGCGCAAAAAGACGATCTGCCGGAAATCTGGCGTCAGTTGATTGAAGCGGGCTTCGAAACCGGTCACGCGTACGCCAAAGCGCTGCGAATGGCGAAAACCTGCGTCGGCAGCACCTGGTGCCGCTACGGCGTGGGCGACAGCGTCGGTTTCGGCGTGGAGCTGGAAAACCGCTACAAAGGCATTCGCACCCCGCACAAAATGAAGTTCGGCGTCTCCGGCTGTACCCGTGAATGTGCGGAAGCGCAGGGTAAAGACGTCGGTATCATCGCCACTGAGAAAGGCTGGAACCTGTACGTCTGCGGTAACGGCGGCATGAAACCGCGTCATGCGGATCTGCTGGCAGCCGATCTCGATCGCGACACGCTGATCAAGTACCTCGACCGCTTTATGATGTTCTACATCCGTACTGCCGACAAACTGACCCGTACCGCGCCGTGGCTGGATAATCTGGAAGGCGGCATCGAGTATCTGAAATCGGTCATCATCGACGATAAGCTGGGCCTGAACGAACATCTGGAAGAAGAGATGGCGCGCCTGCGTGCAGCGGTGGTCTGCGAGTGGACGGAGACCGTCAACACGCCAGCGGCGCAGGTTCGTTTCAAACACTTCATCAACAGCGACAAACGCGACCCAAATGTCCAGGTTGTGCCTGAACGCGAACAGCATCGTCCGGCCACGCCGTATGAACGCATCCCGGTCACTCTGGTGGAGGAAAACGCATGAGCCAGTGGCAAAACATCTGCAAAATTGATGACATCCTGCCGGGAGCCGGCGTCTGCGCGCTGTCAGGCGGCGAGCAGGTGGCGATTTTCCGTCCTTACCATAGCGATCAGGTGTTTGCGATCAGCAACATCGACCCGTTCTTTGAGGCCAGTGTGCTGTCTCGTGGGCTGATTGCGGAACACCAGGGCGAACTGTGGGTCGCCAGCCCGTTGAAAAAGCAGCGCTTCCGCCTGAGCGATGGTTTATGCATGGAAGATGAGCAGTTTTCTGTGAAACATTACGACGCGCGGGTGAAAGACGGCGTGGTGCAGTTGCGCGGTTAATTATTTTTGGGAGGCGCAACGCCTCCCCTTTTTTGTATTTTTTTTTCATTTTAATTGTTATCACAAAATCATTTGTACTGCATCGCGGCGGCAACTGAGCAACAAATTCGTCAGGAACGAATTTGAACAGCCGCTGGCTGCCTTCGGTGAGGGACAAGGATGTCCCTCATTAATCCCCAGGAACATAGTTCACTATGTGACTGGGGTGAGCGAGGGCAGCCAACAAAGAGGCAGTGCAAAGGATGAAGTGAGAAAAGGATAATCAAATGTTTACAGACACTATTAATAAGTGTGCGGCTAACGCTGCGCGCATCGCACGCCTGTCGGCGAATAATCCGCTCGGCTTCTGGGTCAGTTCGGCAATGGCCGGGGCTTATGTCGGTCTCGGCATCATTCTTATTTTCACCCTCGGCAATCTGCTCGACCCGTCCGTGCGTCCTTTGGTGATGGGAGCGACCTTCGGTATCGCCTTAACGCTGGTCATCATCGCCGGTTCCGAACTGTTTACCGGCCACACCATGTTCCTGACGCTGGGCGTCAAAGCAGGCACCATCAGCCACGGTCAAATGTGGGCTATCCTGCCGCAAACCTGGCTCGGCAACCTGGTCGGTTCCGTGTTTGTCGCCCTGCTTTACAGCTGGGGCGGCGGCAGTTTGTTGCCGGTCGATACCAGCATCGTTCACTCAGTCGCGCTGGCGAAAACCACCGCGCCCGCCACGGTACTGTTCTTCAAAGGCGCGCTGTGTAACTGGCTGGTTTGTCTGGCAATCTGGATGGCAATCCGCACCGAAGGCACGGCAAAATTTCTTGCTATCTGGTGGTGTCTGCTGGCGTTTATCGCTTCCGGCTACGAGCACTCCGTCGCGAATATGACGCTGTTCGCCCTCTCCTGGTTTGGTCATCACAGCGACGCCTATACCCTGTCCGGAATCGGACACAACCTGTTATGGGTCACTCTGGGTAATACTTTGTCCGGCGTCGTGTTCATGGGATTGGGTTATTGGTATGCTACGCCGAAATCGGAGCGTCCTGTTCCGCAAAAAACCAACCAAATTAAGGTTACAGCCAACCATTAAGGGGTAATGTCGTGGACCATTTGCCTATATTTTGTCAATTACGCGACCGCGACTGTCTGATCGTCGGCGGTGGCGATGTCGCAGAACGCAAAGCACGGTTACTGCTGGAAGCAGGCGCACGTTTAACGGTCAATGCGCTAACCTTTATTCCACAGTTCACCGTATGGGCAAATGAAGGCATGTTGACTCTGGTTGAGGGTCCGTTCGACGAAACGCTTCTCGACTCGTGTTGGCTGGCGATCGCGGCCACCGACGACGATACCGTCAACCAGCGTGTCAGCGACGCGGCGGAGTCACGCCGTATCTTCTGCAACATGGTGGATGCGCCGAAAGCCGCCAGCTTTATCATGCCCTCCATTATTGACCGCTCGCCGCTGATGGTCGCCGTCTCCTCGGGCGGCACTTCCCCAGTGCTGGCGCGTCTGCTGCGCGAGAAACTGGAATCGCTGCTGCCGCAGCATCTGGGGCAGGTCGCGCGCTATGCCGGGCAACTCCGCGCCCGAGTGAAAAAGCAGTTTGCCACGATGGGCGAGCGTCGTCGCTTCTGGGAAAAATTTTTCGTCAATGACCGGCTGGCGCAGTCGCTGGCGAATGCCGATGAGAAAGCGGTTAACGCGACAACCGAACGCCTGTTTAGCGAACCGCTGGATCACCGTGGCGAAGTCGTGCTGGTCGGCGCCGGGCCGGGCGATGCCGGACTGCTGACGCTGAAAGGGTTACAACAAATCCAACAGGCGGATATCGTGGTTTACGATCGCCTCGTCTCCGACGACATTATGAACCTGGTACGCCGCGATGCCGATCGGGTCTTTGTGGGGAAACGCGCGGGTTACCACTGCGTCCCACAGGAGGAAATCAACCAGATCCTGCTGCGTGAAGCGCAAAAAGGTAAACGCGTGGTACGCCTGAAAGGCGGCGATCCCTTTATCTTTGGTCGCGGCGGCGAAGAGCTGGAAACGCTGTGTCATGCCGGTATTCCTTTCTCGGTAGTGCCGGGGATTACCGCGGCTTCCGGCTGCTCCGCCTACTCCGGTATTCCGCTAACTCATCGCGATTACGCCCAGAGCGTACGTCTGGTCACGGGTCACCTGAAAACCGGCGGCGAGCTGGACTGGGAAAACCTGGCGGCAGAAAAACAGACGCTGGTGTTCTACATGGGGCTGAATCAGGCAGCGACTATCCAGGAAAAACTGATCGCATTCGGTATGCAGGCCGATATGCCGGTTGCGCTGGTAGAAAACGGTACCTCTGTGAAGCAACGCGTCGTCCACGGTGTGCTGACGCAGCTCGGTGAATTAGCGCAACAGGTTGAAAGCCCGGCGCTGATTATCGTTGGCCGGGTCGTTGGCTTACGCGATAAATTAAATTGGTTCTCTAATTATTAATTAAAATAAAGCCCTGAATAACAGGGCTTTATTTTACAACCACTCGTAATCTCAAATTATTTTTACTTAAAAGTGAATTAAGAAACTAACTTTAAATACACCGGACAAATTTAAATAATAATAATTCTGCCTAAAAACCCTTTTACTCGTCAAATTCACCTCTTATTCATTCATACAATAAATAACACCGTTAAGCACTCAATTTGACCTGACCTGGTTATCGGGTGATAAAATAAACACTAAAGCATAATTTTTCTTCTGGCCATTTCATCATTGCCTGTACCGCTCTCTGCATATGTTTAGTACGCAAGGAAAATATTAATTAAGGATGAACCCTATGCAAAAGAAAAAACTTATTTCTATCGCTATCGCTTTAACGCTACAAAGTTATTACATTCCGGCCATCGCCGCAGAAAATAACGATGATGAAAAAGAATGTCCCAGTAATATCTCCTCCCTGCCTAAAGAAAAACGCGCAAAACTTTCACCGACCTGCCTTGCTACACCTGAAAATGATAATCACTGGGGCTGGGTTGCTGGCGGCGTTGCTGCACTGGTCGCAGGTGTGGCTATTGGCGTTGAAAATAACGGTGGCGGAGATTCTAATCATTCTTATACCCCCCCTACGCCCGATAATGGCGGCGACGTTACCCCACCCGACGATGGCGGCAACGTCACCCCGCCTGACGATGGCGGCGATGACAATGTGATCCCGCCCGACGATAGCGGCGATGACGATGTAACCCCGCCCGACGATAGCGGCGATGACGATGTAACCCCACCCGACGATAGCGGCGATGACGATGTAACCCCACCCGACGATAGCGGCGATGACGATGTAACCCCGCCCGACGATAGCGGCGATGACGATGTAACCCCGCCTGATGATAGCGGCGATGACGATGTAACCCCGCCCGACGATAGCGGCGATGACGATGTGACCCCGCCCGACGATAGCGGCGATGACGATGTGACCCCGCCTGACGATAGCGGCGATGACGATGTAACCCCGCCCGACGATAGCGGCGATGACGATGTGACCCCGCCCGATGATAGCGGCGATGACGATGTAACCCCGCCCGATGATAGCGGCGATGACGACGACACGCCCCCAGATGACTCTGTTATTACCTTCAGCAACGGCGTCACCATCGATAAAGGCAAAGACACCCTGACCTTCGACAGCTTCAAACTGGATAACGGCAGCGTTCTTGAGGGTGCCGTGTGGAATTATTCAGAACAGGACAACCAGTGGCAGCTCACCACCGCGGACGGTAAAACGCTGAACGTCACCGGCTGGGACGTGACCGACGCCAATGCCGCCGTGATTGAAGGCACCCAGGAAAACGGTCTCTACTGGAAGTACGACAGCCGGGGCTATCTGATTATTGCCGACGATAACACCACCGTTATCAGCGGCGATGACCAGGCGCATAATTCCGATCGCGGCATGGATATCAGCGGCCAGGATCGCACCGGCGTGATTATTTCCGGCGATAGAACCGTCAACACGCTCACCGGGGACTCCAGTGTGACCGACGGTGCCACCGGCATGGTTATCTCCGGTGACGGCACCACCAACACCATTTCGGGCCACTCCACGGTGGACAACGCCACCGGCGCGCTGATTTCCGGCAACGGCACCACCACCAATTTCGCCGGTGACATTGCCGTGAGCGGCGGCGGCACCGCCATCATCATCGACGGCGACAACGCCACGATTAAGAATACCGGTACCTCTAACATCAGCGGCGCAGGCTCCACCGGCACCGTCATTGACGGCAATAACGCCCGCGTCAACAATGACGGTGATATGACCATCACCGACGGCGGCACCGGCGGCCACATTACCGGCGACAACGTGGTTATCGATAACGCCGGGAGCACTACCGTCAGCGGCGCAGACGCCACGGCGCTGTATATCGAAGGCGACAACGCGCTCGTTATCAACGAAGGTAATCAAACTATCTCTGGCGGCGCCGTCGGTACGCGCATTGACGGCGACGACGCCCATACCACCAATACCGGTGATATCGCGGTGGATGGCGCGGGCTCTGCCGCCGTGATTATCAACGGCGACAACGGCAGCCTGACCCAGGCGGGCGATCTGCTGGTCACCGACGGCGCGATGGGCATCATCACCTACGGTACCGGAAATGAAGCAAAAAATACCGGCAACGCCACCGTACGTGATGCGGACTCGGTGGGTTTTGTGGTTGCAGGCGAAAAAAACACCTTCAAAAACAAAGGGGATATTGACGTCAGCCTTAACGGCACTGGCGCGCTGGTGAGCGGCGATATGTCGCAGGTTACGCTGGATGGCGATATTAACGTTGTCTCAGTCCAGGACAGCGAAGGCGTATTTAGCTCAGCGACAGGCGTGAACGTGAGCGGCGACAACAACGCCGTTGATATCACCGGCAACGTAAATATCAGCGCCGACTACGGGCAGGATGATCTGGCTGCCGGGGCTCCCCCGTTAACCGGCGTTGTTGTCGGCGGTAACGGCAATACCGTTACCCTTAATGGCGCGCTGAATATTGATGACAACGATCTGTCCGCCACCAGCGGACAATACCTGGACGTTGTTGGCCTGAGCGTAACAGGTGATGATAACGACGTTGAGATTGACGGCGGTATTAATATCACCCACAGCGAGGATCCACTTGATGGAACCTCTGCAGACATTACCGGCATCAGCGTCAGCGGTAACAGTACCGTTACGCTAAACGGTCATTCTACCATTGATACCAACACGGTAGTGGGGGGTCACGTTGTACTGGCGCGGGTCAACAACGGCGGCTCCCTGATTCTGGGTGATGACTCAGTTGTTGACGTTAATGTCAGTTATATACCCACAGGCTATTACACCTACAACGCGTTGCTGATGGCTGATGGCGAAGGCACATCAATTGAAAATAAAGGCGATATTACAAGCCATGGCGTGTATTCCGTCATTCGCGCAGATAACGGCTCGGAAGTCAGCAACAGCGGAGATATTCTGGTCTACGCGACCAGTAGCAACAGTAGTGAGGATCGTGCAGCCATCACAAGGGCTAGTGGCGAGGGATCGGCTGTTCATAACAAAGCCGGCGGCGATATCACCCTCATTTCTAACCAGACGCCGCAGGGCAATGGCGGTATTGGCACATACCCACTGGAATGGTACACCCACACCTTTTACGCCATGATGGCTTCGGATTATGGCGATGTCGTTAACGATGAGGGCGCCACTATCCATTTGCAGGGCGCGGGCGTATATGGCGTCGCTGCCAGCAAAGGAACAGCGTCAAACGCAGGCGATATCTATCTGGACGGCTTTGTCCCGACGCTGGATGATGAAAACAACATCACCGACACAAATTACTGGAAACCGTCGCAGCTTTATCTCACCAGTTCGGGGATGGTGGCAGGTTCCACCAGCAGTGGTAATGGCGACGCCACCGCTATCAACACCGGCAATATTACCGTCAACAACGCCGGGTTCGGCATGATGGCGCTTAATGGCGGCACCGCCATTAACCAGGGCGTGATCACCCTGACCGCCGATGACGGCGTGACCGGTCAGGCAGACGAGCTGGTCGGGATGGCGGCGCTCAACGGCGGCGTCGTCATCAACGACACCAGCGGCGTGATTAACATCGACGCCGATTACGGCCAGGCGTTTCTGAGCGACAGTTCCAGCTACATCATCAATAACGGCTCTATCAACCTTAACGGCAGCCCGATGGATGATACTGATTCACACATGGGCGGCACGCCAACGGACAAAATCTGGATTCAGTCTCTGCCCGGCAGCGGCGACAGCGACACCAGGACCTCCGACACAGGTTTCTTCACCGCCGGTACGCTGGCCAACTACGGTACTGAAACCCTGAACGGCGATGTGGACGTTAACGGGGGCTGGCTGTACAACGAAGCGGGCGCCTCGCTCACCGTCAACGGCACCGTGACGATTAACGGCGGGGCTAACGCGCTGGCTAACTACGGGACGCTGGACGCGGACGCTATTTCCACCTGGCACAGCCTCTTTAATGAAGCGGACGGCAGCATCACCACCGATCTGTTAACCCTTAATGGCGACGTCACTTTTTACAATAACGGCGATTTCACCGGCTCCATAGCGGGCACCAGCTACCAGCAGGAAATCGTCAATACTGGCGATATGACGGTGGCGGAAGATGGCAAATCGCTGGTCAGCGGCAGCTTCTATTTCTATAACGAAGAGGACGCAACGCTTACCAACAGCGGCAGCGCGGTGGAAGGCGGCGAGAACACCATCATCAATCTGACGCGCGCCAACGATTCGCTGACCCAGGTGAACAGCGGCACCATCACCGCCACTAACGGTTACAGCGCCATCACCACGGTCAACGGCAGCAATGACCCCAAATGGATCTGGAACACCGCAACCGGCGTGATTAACGGTATTAACCCGGATGCGCCGCTAATCAATTTGGGCCGCGGCTATAACTTCGGCAACCAGGGCACTATCAACGTGCAGGGCGATAACGCCGTGGCGATTAGCGGCGGCACCAGCAGTTATGTCATTAACCTGGTCAATAGCGGCACCATCAACGTCGGTACCGAGCAGGGCAAGGAGGACGGCACCAACGGCACCGGGCTTATCGGCATCAAGGGCAACGGTAATGCCACCACCATAAACAACACCGCAGACGGCGTGATCAACGTTTACGCGGATGACTCGTATGCGTTTGGCGGCACAACCAAAGCCATCATCAACAACGGCGAAATCAACCTGCTGTGCGACAGCGGCTGCGACATCTACGCGCCGGGTACTACGGGCACGCAGAACGACCATAACGGGACAGCGGACATCGTCATCCCGGATGCGACTACCGCCCCGACCGAGGGCAGCATCCCGACGCCGCCAGCGGATCCCAACGCGCCGCAGCAGCTCTCCAACTATATTGTTGGCACCAACGCCGACGGTAGCTCCGGTACGCTGAAAGCCAATAACCTGGTGATTGGCGACAACGTGAAGGTGGATACCGGCTTTACCAGCGGTACGGCGGATACCACCGTGGTGGTGGATAACGCCTTCACCGGCAGCAATATCCAGGGCGCGGACAACATCACTTCCACCAGCGTGGTGTGGAACGCCCAGGGTAGCCAGGATGCCGACGGCAACGTTGACGTCACCATGACCAAAAACGCCTATGCCGATGTGGCCACCGACAGCTCGGTAAGCGACGTGGCGCAGGCGCTGGACGCCGGTTACACCAACAACGAGCTGTACACCAGCCTTAATGTGGGGACTACCGCCGAGCTGAACAGCGCACTGAAGCAGGTGAGCGGTGCTCAAGCCACCACGGTATTCCGTGAAGCGCGTGTACTCAGCAACCGCTTTACCATGCTGGCCGACGCCGCGCCGCAAATTAAAGATGGTCTGGCGTTCAACGTGGTGGCGAAAGGCGACCCACGTGCGGAGCTGGGCAACGACACCCAGTACGACATGCTGGCATTACGCCAGACGTTGGATCTCACCGCCAGCCAGAATCTGACGCTGGAGTACGGTATTGCGCGTCTGGATGGCGACGGTTCGAAAACTGCGGGCGATAACGGCCTGACAGGCGGCTACAGCCAGTTCTTTGGCCTGAAGCACAGCATGGCGTTTGATGAAGGTCTGGCGTGGAACAACAGCCTACGCTATGACGTGCATAACCTCGACAGCAGCCGTTCTGTTGCCTATGGCGATGTCAACAAAATTGCCGATTCCGACATGCGTCAGCAGTACCTTGAGTTTCGCAGTGAAGGGGCGAAAACTTTCACCATGATGAGTGATACGCTGAAAGTCACGCCGTATGCCGGAGTGAAATTCCGTCACACCATGGAAGATGGCTACAAAGAGCGCAGCGCCGGAGATTTTAACCTGTCCATGAACTCTGGCAACGAAACGGCGGTAGACTCTATTGTCGGCCTGAAGCTGGATTACGCCGGGAAAGACGGCTGGAGCGCCACAGCTACCCTGGAAGGCGGCCCGAACCTGAGCTACAGCAAGAGCCAGCGTACAGCGTCATTACAGGGTGCGGCGGGTCAATCGTTCGGCGTGGATGACGGTCAAAAAGGCGGCGGCGTTAATGGTCTGGCAACCATCGGCGTGAAATACAGCAGCAATGATACCGCGCTACATCTGGATGCCTACCAGTGGAAGGAGGACGGTATCAGCGATAAAGGCTTTATGCTTAACGTTAAGAAAACATTTCGTTAAATAAACGACATTATATAACACTAATAAAGGCCGCTTATTATTAATCGGCCTTTTTAAATCATATCATCTGGTAAAGATAAAGTCCTTATTTGGACTACCTGTATAGTTTAATAATTGCTATCGTACTATACGCTAAATAGATCTTATATTTATTCCATCAGTAGTGCTCGTTTTATCAACAAGGATTTTGACATGTTTAAATTTGTAAAAATTGCCGTTGTGGCAGGGGTTCTGGCGACGCTCACTGCTTGTACTGGTCATATCGAAAACAAAAAAAATAACTGCAGCTACGATTATTTGCTGCACCCTGCAATTTCTATTTCTAAAATTATTGGCGGTTGCGGCCCGGCTGCCGATCAATAATAGAAACGACTGCGCAGATACAAAAAAACCGGGATTTTCCCGGTTTTTTTACAGGTCTGATAAACGGTACGGCGCAAATGTCTTGTCCAACTTACGCTCGTTGGTAGGCCCGATAAGCTAGCGCCATCGGGCAAGCAATAACCGTTACGGTTTCGCCACAAAGCCAATGGCTTCGTAAACGGCTTTCAGCGTTTCGGCCGCACGTGCGCTGGCTTTTTCCGCCCCGTCTTTCATCACCTTCTGCAAGAACGCTTCGTCGTTGCGGAAACGGTGATAGCGCTCCTGCAACTCAGACAACATTCCGGAAACCGCCTCCGCCACTTCGCCTTTCAAATGGCCATACATTTTACCTTCAAACTGTTTTTCCAGTTCAGGAATGCTCTGACCGGTCACGGCGGAAAGAATATCCAGCAGGTTAGAGACACCCGCTTTCTCTTTCACATCATAACGCACTACCGGCGGCTCGTCGGAGTCAGTGACCGCACGTTTGATTTTCTTCACTACCGATTTCGGATCTTCCAGCAGGCCGATCACGTTATTACGGTTATCGTCCGATTTGGACATTTTCTTTGTCGGCTCCAGCAGCGACATCACGCGCGCGCCGGATTTTGGAATAAACGGTTCCGGTACTTTGAAAATATCTCCATACAGCCCGTTGAAACGCTGGGCGATATCGCGGCTCAGTTCCAGATGCTGCTTCTGATCTTCGCCTACCGGCACCAGATTGGTTTGGTACAACAGGATGTCTGCCGCCATCAACACCGGGTAATCAAACAGGCCGGCGTTAATGTTTTCCGCATAGCGCGCAGATTTATCTTTAAACTGCGTCATACGGCTCAGCTCGCCGAAATAGGTATAGCAGTTTAGCGCCCAGCCAAGCTGCGCATGTTCCGGCACATGGGACTGAACGAAAATAGTGCTCTTTTCAGGATCAATACCGCATGCCAGGTACAGCGCCAGCGTATCCAGCGTCGCTTTACGTAGCTGCTGCGCGTCCTGACGCACGGTAATAGCATGTTGGTCTACGATGCAGTAGATGCAATGATAGTCATCCTGCATGTTTACCCACTGACGCAATGCCCCCATATAGTTGCCAATGGTCAATTCACCTGAGGGCTGTGCGCCACTAAAAACGATGGGCTTAGTCATTTTTTATTTCCTGGTTATCGCTATGCGGAAGCCCAAGTGCGGGCAAAAGGTCGTTAAAACTGTCATAAATGACGTCCGGCTCGCTAAGGGCGATCGCTTCGCCATAATTGTAGCCGTATGTCAGGCCAACCGAAGGGCAGCCCGCCGCTTTTGCAGCCTGAATATCATTACGCGAATCGCCGACAAAAAGCATCTGCTCCGGCATCATGCCCAGCCGGCTTGCCACCAGCAACAGCGGCTCCGGATGCGGCTTCTTATTTTGCACATCATCGCCGCCGATAACCACACCAAAGTATTTGGCGATATCAAGCGATTCCAGCAACGGCGCGACGAACGGCGTCGGCTTATTCGTCACCAGACCTAATGACAATCCGCTGGCGTGCAGCGCGCCCAGCGTGTCGGCGACATGCGGAAATAAAAAGGTGCCCTCTTCCGCCACTTCGCCATAATACCTGTCGAACAGTTTACGCAGAATGCGTACCTGTTCCTCGGCAGGAATATCTTCATCAACGGGCGGTTTCCCCAACGTCTTACGCAGCGTGGCGCGCTCCTCGCGAGCCCAGGTCAGCGCGCGTTCCATCAATACGTCTGCGCCGTTACCAATCCAGGTAATCACGCGCTCCTCGCCCGCGACCGGCAGTTCCAGCGCATACAGCGCCATATCCACCGCCGCGGCAAGACCCGGCGCGCTATCCACCAGCGTACCGTCAAGATCAAAGGCGACGCCCCGAATATTCTGCAACTTATTCATGACTTACCTTTGCCAGCTCACTGCGCATTTCATCAATCACTTTTTTGTAGTCAGGCTTATCGAAAATTGCCGACCCCGCAACAAACATGTCCGCACCAGCTGCGGCGATCTCGCCGATATTGTTCACCTTCACGCCGCCGTCCACTTCCAGGCGAATGTCGTAACCGGACGCATCAATGCGGCGACGCACTTCGCGCAGTTTATCCAGCGTCTGCGGAATAAAAGACTGGCCGCCGAAGCCTGGGTTCACGGACATCAGCAGGATCACATCCAGTTTGTCCATGACGTAATCGAGATAACTGAGCGACGTTGCCGGGTTGAATACCAGCCCCGCTTTACAGCCGTGTTCTTTAATCAGCTGTAGCGTGCGGTCAACATGTTCGGAGGCTTCCGGGTGAAAGGTAATGATGCTCGCGCCAGCGGCGGCAAAGTCGGGCACGATACGGTCGACTGGCTTGACCATCAGGTGGACATCAATAGGCGCGGTAATACCGTACTGACGCAGGGATTTCAGCACCATCGGGCCGATAGTCAGGTTCGGCACATAGTGATTATCCATGACGTCAAAGTGTACAACATCAGCACCAGCAGCCAGCGCTTTGGCGGTGTCTTCACCCAGGCGAGCAAAATCAGCCGACAGAATTGAGGGGGCAATCAAATACTGTTTCATCCGCTTCTCCTTGAGAATTATTTTCTTGCAGGCGTTGCGACTCCTGGTTGGTACAGAGCCAGCAGTTCGTCCACCTTTTTACGTGTGCCGCCGTTGCTGCTTATACTGCGTCTAACTTTGACGACATGCAATTTTGCGAGTTGATACCACTCGCGTGTGAGCGCCGTATCATGGTTGGAAATGAGCACCGGTATCCGGTTACTGACCAGATTCTCAGCGATTTCCGCCAGATGCGCTTGTTGCGTCAGGCTAAAACTATTGGTGTGATACGCTGTGAAGTTAGCCGTGGCGGACAACGGCGCATAAGGCGGATCGCAATAGACCACCGACGACTTGTCCGCACGCGCCATACTGTCTGCGTATGACTCACAGTAAAAGAACGCATTCTGCGCTTTTTCTGCAAAGTGGTACAACTCCGCTTCCGGGAAGTAAGGTCTTTTATAACGACCAAACGGTACATTAAATTCCCCGCGTAAGTTATAGCGACAGAGTCCGTTATAACCGTAGCGGTTCAGATATAAAAACAGTACCGCCCGACGAAAGGGGTCCTGGCAGGTGTTGAACTCCTCACGGAGTTGGTAATAGACCTCAGCCTGGTTAGTTTCAGGCATAAACAGCTCGCGCGAAGCCTGTACGTACTCGTCAGTACGTAACTTCACGATGTTATAGAGGCTAATAAGGTCGCTGTTGATATCGGCGAGGATATAACGAGAAAAGTCGGTGTTAAGAAACACCGATCCGGCACCCACAAAAGGTTCGACAAGGCACTCGCCTTTTGGCAAATGTCGTTTGATATCATCAAGCAGAGGGTATTTTCCCCCTGCCCACTTCAAAAAAGCGCGATTTTTTTTCATGCTGACTAACTAATTACACCTTCTCCGGCTGTGGAGAAAGCTCCGACAGCATCCTGCGCTTTAGGCTGTGCCGCGTTGCTTTACGGCGCATTTGACGGTAGCAAATGCGCCCCTCGCGCCTGTCCTGAACAAAAATAGCTGTCAGCGACACTCACAGGCAATTGCAGGACACAGCCTGGATTATTTCAGATCGGCCTGAACCTGATGCAACGGTTTTGCCCACGGGTTTTTCGCCTGCACATCGGCAGGTAAGGTGGACACCGCACGTTTAGCATCTTCTTTCGAAGCATACATCCCCGTTACCAGCACATACCACGGTTGTCCATTACGCGTCGTCTCGTATACCACATAATTTTTCAGGTTCTCTTTCTTCGCCCAACCGTTCAGGTTGTCGTAATTTGAAGAACTACTGAGCTGCAATGTGTAGTGGCTGGATGGCGCGCTCTTTAATGCGCCAACGTTGCCAGCGCTTTTCCCGCCGCCTGCGACAGGCGTCGTCGAGGCTTGCGCTGGCTTCGCGGTTTGTACCGGCGCAGCGCTTGCCGTCGCTTGCGGCGCAGTCGTCGTGGTGGTCGCTTTCGGCGTCGCGGCCGGCGCTGCCGGTTCCGTGCGTTTCACTGGCGCGACCGGTTTCTTCGGTTCCGCAGGCGTGGTTTTCGCCGTGGTCTGCGGTTTCTTAGGTTCAATAACGGCCTGTTTACGTTCCGGACGCGTGGTATGACGCTCAGTAGGTTCGCTAACCGCCGCCTGACGCGTCGTGCTGCCATTGCGAACTGGCGCGACGGTTGCAGGCTCTGTCGGCAACGTAGAATTCACCGCAACATTGTTCATCTGCTCTGGATTCTGCGTCAGCGCATTATTCAGATCGCCCTGCACTTCCACGCGCTGCTGACCGTCAGTGACTACAGGCGACTGTCCCTGCGTCGGCGTTGAAGAAATCGGCGGCAACGAAATATCCTGCGACGTATTGCCCGCGGTTTGTTCTGCGGAGGTGGCGCCCGGCGCAGGCTGGGTCGCATTCGCCTGATCGGCGGCGTTACCGGAAAGATCAATACTCTTTTCGCCAGAGGCCGACGGCTCGCTGGAAGACGTTGAGGGGGCTTTCAGCGCGGAGCCGATACCGATAATCAACAGCAGCAGCACCAATACGCCAACGCCCATCATCATGTACTGACGAGAGGCTGGCTTATGGGCCGCTTTTTTACGCTTACGTGGACGGCGTTCAACACGCTCTTCGTCCACCGTATCGTCTTCATCGGATTCGTACTCTTCTTCAACTTCAGGTTCTTCACTACGCGCTTTACGCGTACGCGTCGGACGGCGATCGTCGGCATCCAGATCAACGTCATCAAAGTTGATCTGCGGCTCATTATCGCGTTCTGAAGATTGACGAGAACGACCAGTACGACGATCGCTGGGATCGGGTTTCAGCTCGTCTTCTGGTTTGAATTCATCCATTTAACACCCCACTCAAAGGTTAATGCTTACGACATTGCACATAACCTGAAGCTAAAAAACTGACATCTACGCAATATCAGTTTGACCTTTCTTGTTGTTACGCCTGCTGACAGTCAGCAATCGCGCTAAGAACGACTTCGTGCGACACTCCGCCGCGCACTTCACTTTTCCCTATGGCCAGCGGAAGCACTAAACGCAGCTCCCCCGCTAACACTTTTTTATCTCGCAGCATGTGCGGCAAATAGTCCTGCGCGGACATCTCGCAAGGGCCATTGACTGGCAACCCGGCCCGTTCGAGTAGCGCGATGATGCGCTGCGTATCAGCAGAACTGAACTGCCCCAAACGCTCGGATGCGCGCGCAGCCATCACTATACCTGCGGCAACGGCTTCACCATGTAACCAATTGCCATATCCCATTTCCGCTTCAATGGCGTGACCAAAGGTATGCCCAAGATTCAGTAAAGCACGTAAGCCCGCTTCACGCTCGTCGGCGGCAACAACTTCGGCTTTCAGCTCGCAACAACGACGAATACAGTACGCCATCGCCGGGCCGTCCAGACGCAATAGCGCATCCAGATTACCCTCAAGCCAGGTGAAGAAGTCTGCGTCGAGTATAATGCCGTATTTGATCACCTCTGCCAGCCCCGATGCCAGTTCGCGTGCGGGAAGCGTTTTCAGGCAATCAAGATCGACAACCACAGAAGCGGGTTGGTAAAACGCGCCAATCATGTTTTTGCCAAGGGGATGGTTGACGGCGGTTTTCCCGCCCACGGAAGAATCAACCTGCGACAGTAAGGTAGTTGGTACCTGGATGAAACGAACGCCTCGCTGGTAGCTGGCCGCCGCAAAACCGGTGAGATCGCCAATCACGCCGCCGCCAAGCGCGACCAGAGTGGTATCACGACCATGCGGTTTTTTCAGTAACGCCGTAAACACCGTATCCAGCACCGTCAGGCTCTTATACTGCTCGCCGTCCGGAAGAATCACGCTGTCTACGTTAACGCCCGCCCGTTCGAGCACGCCGCGAACCTTGTCCAGATAAAGCGGCGCCAGGGTTTCGTTGGTCACTAACATGACCTGATCGCCTGATTTCAGCGGCAAGAATGAAGCTGGTTCGTTAAACAAACCAGCCGCGATGGTGATCGGGTAACTACGTTCCCCGAGAGTGACTGTAATCCTCTCCATGACGCGACATCCACCTTAGTTACTTGTGCCCGCTTACCCAGCGTATTCTGCTTGAATTAGTTGCTTTCCAGCATATGAATAATCTGGTTTGCCACAACCTTAGCGCTTTGATCGTCGGTGCGAATGGTGACGTCGGCAATCTCTTCGTACAGCGGATTGCGTTCGTTAGCCAGCGCTTCCAGAACTTCGCGAGGCGGCGCTTCAACCTGCAACAGCGGGCGTTTTTTATCACGCTGCGTGCGCGCCAGTTGTTTTTCGATGGTCGTTTCAAGGTAGACCACGACGCCACGCGCGGAGAGACGGTTACGCGTTTCACGCGATTTTACAGAGCCACCGCCGGTTGCCAGCACAATACCCTGTTTTTCCGTCAATTCGTTGATAACTTTTTCTTCACGATTACGGAAGCCGTCTTCACCTTCAACATCGAAGACCCAGCCCACATCAGCTCCGGTTCGTTTCTCAATCTCTTGATCAGAATCGTAAAATTCCATATTGAGTTGTTGAGCTAACTGGCGCCCAATAGTGCTTTTTCCGGCACCCATAGGCCCAACCAGAAAGATATTGCGTTTCTCTGCCATTTTTTCGGTACTACTAAGACTATTCGTTAATGGTAAACCCGCTTCACAGACACCCAGCGCAGCAGGACATGAACTGAAACCTCATAAGATATTGCGAGAGTCAGACTGAAAATTATCTCAATACTCAAGCGGGTTTGGCAACTGAATAAATCACCAAGCCTGATTGTTGCAAAACCCGAGTTAGCGTTGCCGGATGGCGACCAGAACAACATATCCGGCCTACAAATTGCTCTACTTTCAAACAATTGTGCGCAATCCGCAGAACCAATACGTCTGCATCAGCGGACATTCAGCCGTTTATCATCGGTCTTATGCACACCTTCGGCAAGGCAAAGCGCATTAATCAATGCGTAAGCAACGAAAAGCACGACTCTCAAATCGGTACTCCTTGTATGCTAAATACATCCGCACGTCAAATCCCGCAGATGCGTTCAGTGCAAAAACAGCGCTTTTTTACGCATAAATTATTCTGTCGCCACCAGTCTGGGGGTGATAAACACCACTAATTCGCGTCGCTCGTCCTCTTTGCCGTCATGGCGGAAGAGCTGACCAAGCCAGGGAATATCCCCCAACAGCGGCACGCTATCGCTACCCGATTTATTTTTTCGCGAAAAAATACCGCCCAGCGCCAGCGTCTCGCCGCTTTTTACCTCTACCTGCGTTTCAATTTCCTGTTTATCTATCGCCAGCACTTCGCCGTCAGCCTGTTGTAGTACCTGACCGGGAACATTCTGGCTGATATGTAACTTCAGGCGGATGCGCCCTTTTTGCAAAACGGTGGGCGTCACCTCCATCCCCAGCACCGCTTCTTTAAATTCCACGGAGGTCGCGCCGCTTTCGCCGCTGGAAACCTGATAAGGAATTTCGCTGCCTTGCTTGATACTGGCTGGCTGCAGATGGGAAGCCAGCAGCCGGGGGCTGGCGATAATATCCAACTGCTGCTTTTGCTCCAGCGCTGACAGCTCCAGATCCAGCAAGCGTCCGTTAATGCGCCCGATGTTAAACCCGACGCGTGAGGTGGCGGCAGCGACGGATAAATCACTGGAAAGCGTCGTCACGTCACCCACCGCGCCCGCTTGCGTCGCGTCAGCCAGCGTCCACTTTACGCCCAGTTCCCGTAGACTCTTTTCGTTAATGGTGACGATATGCGCCGCCAGCTCCACCTGCGCCACCGGCAGATCCATTTGCGATACCCATTTTTCCAGCTCCGCCAGGGCCGCGCGGTTATCGCGCAACAACAGGCGGTTGGTGCGCTTATCTACCATGATGGTTCCCTTCGCGCTCAGGAGTTTCTCGCCCGCTTTCGCCAGTTCGCCGGCCTCGGCGTATTGCAGGCTAATGCTGCGGTTTTCCAGCGGTAAATTAGCCTGAAGCCTTAACCGCTCGGCATCCTGCCGCGCACTGTGTTCTTTCTGCCAGGCCTGTGAATGAACATGGAGAATATTCCCCTCCTGACGCAGCACCAGCCCCGCGCTATTGACCACCGTCTGAAGCGCCTGTTTCCACGGCACATCCGTCAGATGTAGCGATAATGTCCCGCTGACGTCCGGCGACACCACCAGATTCTGCCGCTCCTGTTCGGCTAAAGCCTGCAAAACCTGCACCACAGGGACGTCATCAACCACCAGCGTCACTTTCGCCGCTTTTCCCGCCTGCGCGGCGGGCATCAAGGCTATCAGTATTATGGCTATCCATCGCTTCATTGTCCGCTCCCTGACGTAGCCACCGCCACTGCGGCGGCGCACAATTTTTACCGGTCGTTAACGTTAAGGCTTCCGCCGTCAGGCGGACAATCGTCCAACCGTTTTCCAGCGTCTGCCCTTCTTCCACTCGTCGCCATTTTTGCTGACTGTCTTTAAGAATGCCTGTCCATCGCTCGCCTTTACGCACCGCGCCCTGATATCGCCACTGCGAGAGTTCCGCTATCCGGCAGCGATCTTCCGGCGGGCGGAAGGGATCGCGCATTCCTGTCAACATCAGCAAACAAAAACAGAGCAATACACCGCGGCTAACCTTCATTCGCCAGGCGCTCCAGTTGCAGCGTCATCAATAATTCCGCCCCCTCTTTACACAATGAAAACCGACTTACGCTCATCTCGCTTTCGGCCAACCGGACAAACAGCGACGGCACCGCATCCCAGGACGTTTTCAGCGCCAATTCTCCCCCCTGCGCCGATGGCTGCCAGTGCAGCAAACGCAGGGGAGGCGCCTGGAAATCTAACGGCGAAAAAGGACGCGGATTTTCCACGGTGCGCCCGAAAAGCGGTTCAGCCGCGACGCTCAGACGACGCAGATGACGCCACTGTTGCCGGGCGGCCTCGCGCTGCTGGCTTAACCGCATTTGTTGCGTATCCAGCGTTTTCCAGCCGGGATAGCCCACAGATAACGCAACCGTCAGCGTCAGGCACAGCACGCCTGCATACCAACCAAAAACCCGACCACGCCGCGACATCCCGTACCAGATATCAAAGAGCGCGTTCACGGGCGGCGCTCCTCGTTAACTGATAATGGAACTGCCAGCGCCCTTGCGCATCCTGCCGCGTGGCGCCCGTGCGGTTTAGCGGAAAACTGACATAGTGACGAAGCGATGTCTCAAGCGTGAGCAGGGCGTCAAACGTTCTCGCCAGCCCTTCCAGCTCTAGCGTCTCTTGCTGATAATTGAGGCTTGTCAGCCATGCCTGCTCTGGCAACAGGTTGGCAAGGTCAGTCAAGATAGATTGCCAGGCTTGCGTCAGTTCACGCTGCGCCTGACGTTGTAATCGCGCCTGTTGCTGCCGCTGACGCTGCTGCAACTGCGGTATGTTCGCCGCAAGCGCCGTCGTGTGTCCGTTTTCCGCCGTCAGTAGCAGTTCATTAATCCTCCCCTCCTGCCAAAAAACCAACCGGGCGATCGTCGCGAGGCTTGCTATCAGCAGCAGTGACGCGCCCCATACCACGCACCACAGCCGCAGACGCGCTACGTAATGTTGGCGCCGCCAGGGGAGCAAATTGACAGAATGCGCCATCAGCGTATCTCCCCTATGGCTAAACCCAGCGCAATCGCAAAGCGATAACCGTCCGGCGGAACCGGCGGTTGGCGGACGGTAACGGCGCGCCAGGGGTCGAATTCGCCTTCGGCGCATAACGAAATATGTTCCGGCACGACGGATAACGTTGCGGCAAGGTCATGCAGCGTCGTCGCATCGCGCGCCGATTTACGCCCCCACGCATAGCGCGTCGCCCACAGCCACTGGCTCTCATCGCGCCAGACCAGACATTGCCGCCCCGAAGGTATAAACGGCAGCAAGCGCTGTAACGCGCAGGCATCGGGCGTTACAGCAGCGATGCGCACATTGAGCGTTTGCGCCAGCGTTAACAGCGCTGAAATTTCTTTGCTTTGCACGGCGGTAACGTTGAACGCGGGGCTCAGCGCATCGTCCTGAAAGTCGAAACGCAATAAGTCCGGATCCATATCCAGCTCACGCGCCATCGTTTGTGAAAGCCATGCGACTTGCTCACGTTCCCGCAGACGCATCGGCGGATGTGGAAAAGCGCGTTGCAATGTCCGATTTGCGGGAAAAGAGAGATAAATACGGTGACGTAGCGGCAGCTCACGGCTCCAGGGTCGCAGTACGTGAGCCAGCGATTGCGGGTCAGGAATCGTACCCTCTGCCGTGGAGGCGTTCATCAGCGGCAGTCGCCACCAACGTTGCAGGGACCAGCCCGATGCGCCGCGAATAACGGCGATGGCCAGCGCTTCATGCTGCTGAATATGCAATCCTATTTGCCAGGTTTTAAAAGCCATAACGGTCGATCTCCTTATCACCCGTCGCGTTAACGGGTATATCAATGCGTCTGGCTTGCCTTTATACTACCGCGCGTTTGTTTATAAACTGCCCAAATGACACTAAATGGGAAATCTCCAGTGAAGTTCGTAAAGTATTTATTGATCCTTGCAGTATGTTGCATCCTGCTGGGAGCAGGCTCGATTTATGGCCTTTATCGCTATATTGAGCCGCAGCTACCTGACGTCGCGACATTGAAAGATGTGCGTTTGCAAATTCCGATGCAGGTTTACAGCGCGGATGGCGAACTTATCGCGCAATATGGCGAAAAACGTCGTATTCCCGTTACGCTCGATCAAATTCCGCCGGAAATGATCAACGCCTTTATCGCCACCGAAGATAGCCGCTTTTATGAGCATCACGGCATTGACCCGGTAGGTATTTTCCGTGCGGCCAGCGTCGCGCTCTTCTCCGGTCACGCATCGCAGGGAGCAAGTACCATTACCCAGCAACTGGCGCGAAACTTCTTCCTTAGCCCCGAACGCACGCTGATGCGCAAGATCAAGGAAGCGTTTCTGGCGATTCGTATTGAGCAGTTGCTGAATAAAAATGAGATCCTCGAACTCTATCTGAACAAGATCTATCTCGGCTACCGCGCCTATGGCGTTGGCGCGGCGGCACAGGTCTACTTTGGTAAGACGGTCGACCAGCTTAGCCTAAGCGAAATGGCGGTTATCGCCGGGCTACCGAAAGCGCCTTCTACCTTTAACCCGCTCTACTCGATGGATCGGGCGATAGCGCGCCGTAACGTAGTGCTTTCGCGAATGTTAAGCGAGGGATATATCACTCAGGCGCAGTACGATCAGGCCCGTAGCGAACCTATCGACGCAAATTATCACGCGCCGGAAATCGCCTTCTCCGCGCCTTATCTGTCGGAAATGGTGCGCCAGGAAATGTATAACCGTTATGGCGAAAGCGCTTACGAAGATGGTTATCGTATTTACACGACCATCACCCGCAAAGTGCAGCAGGCCGCGCAACAGGCGGTGCGTAATAACGTGCTGGACTATGACATGCGCCACGGTTATCGCGGCCCGGCGAATGTGCTATGGAAAGTGGGCGAAACAGCGTGGGACAGTAAAAAAATTACCGATACGTTGAAAGCGTTGCCGACCTACGGACCGCTGCTTCCCGCCGTGGTCACCAGCGCTAATCCGCAAGAGGCGACCGCTGCGCTTGCCGACGGTACGTCCGTTTCGCTACATATGGAAGGAATGCGTTGGGCGCGGCCTTACCGCTCGGATACACAGCAGGGACCGACGCCGCGTAAAGTTACCGATGTCGTCCAGACAGGTCAGCAAATCTGGGTTCGTCAGGTGGATAACGACTGGTGGCTGGCGCAGGTACCGGAAGTGAACTCCGCGCTGGTTTCGCTTAACCCGCAAACTGGCGCGGTACTGGCGCTGGTCGGCGGTTTCGATTTTAATCAGAGTAAATTTAACCGCGCGACGCAAGCTTTGCGTCAGGTGGGGTCGAACATCAAACCGTTCCTCTACACCGCCGCAATGGATAAAGGGCTGACGCTCGCCAGTATGCTCAACGATGTGCCGATTTCCCGCTGGGACGCCGGGGCAGGTTCAGACTGGCGTCCGAAAAACTCCCCGCCGCAGTACGCCGGACCGATTCGTTTACGCCAGGGGCTGGGGCAGTCGAAAAACGTGGTGATGGTACGCGCCATGCGCGCCATGGGCGTCGACTATGCGGCGGAATATCTGCAACGCTTCGGCTTCCCGGCGCAGAATATCGTGCATACCGAATCGCTGGCGCTGGGCTCCGCCTCCTTCACGCCGATGCAGGTTGCGCGCGGTTATGCGGTGATGGCGAACGGCGGTTTCCTGATCGACCCGTATTTCATCAGCAAGATTGAGAACGATCAGGGCGGCGTGATCTTCGAAGCGAAACCGAAAATCGCCTGCCCGGAGTGCGATATCCCGGTCATTTACGGCAATACGCAGAAATCCGACGTGCTGGAAAACACCAATGTGGAAGAGGTCGCGGTTTCGCAAGAGCAGCAAAACAGCGCCGTACCGATGCCTGAGCTGGAACAGGCAAACCAGGCGCTGGTCGCGCAAAACGGCACGCAGGAGTACGCGCCGCATGTGATCAATACGCCGCTGGCGTTTCTGATCAAAAGCGCGCTGAACACCAATATCTTCGGCGAACCCGGCTGGATGGGTACCGGCTGGCGTGCGGCGCGCGACCTTAAACGTCGCGATATCGGCGGCAAAACCGGTACGACCAACAGCTCGAAAGACGCATGGTTCTCCGGCTATGGTCCTGGCGTCGTCACTTCCGTATGGATCGGCTTTGACGATCACCGCCGTGATTTAGGCCGCACTACCGCTTCCGGCGCGATCAAAGATCAAATCTCCGGCTATGAGGGCGGCGCGAAGAGCGCGCAACCTGCATGGGACGCCTATATGAAAGCCGTACTGGAAGGCGTGCCGGAACAGCCGCTAACGCCGCCGCCGGGCATCGTCACGGTGAATATCGACCGCAGTACCGGACAACTGGCGAGCGGCGGTAACAGCCGTGAAGAGTATTTCATCGAAGGCACGCAGCCGACACAACAGGCGGTACACGAGGTGGGAACTACCATTATTGATAATGGTGAAACACACGAACTGTTCTGATCAAAAAAGGCGCTCCGGCGCCTTTTTTATTGTGTTTAGCGGATGACGGCGAACGGGAGACGAACTTTCCGTTGGCTTGATCAACGCCGCGCCATCAGGCAATTCGGCCCTGCGCTTTCAACCACTCGCGTACCAGAAACAGCGCGCTGACGTTGCGGGCCTCGTTAAAATCGGGGTCTTCCAGCAGATCCATTAAATGCGCCAGCGGCCAGCGTACCTGCGGCAATGGCTCAGGCTCGTCGCCTTCCAGCGACTCCGGATAGAGATCTTCCGCCACCACGATATTCATTTTGCTGGAAAAATAAGAGGGCGCCATGCTGAGTTTTTTTAAGAAGGTCAGGTTATGCGCGCCAAACCCGACCTCTTCTTTGAGCTCCCGGTTCGCCGCTTCAAAAACGGTCTCGCCCGGGTCGATCAATCCTTTCGAGAAGCCCAGCTCATAGGATTCGGTTCCCACCGCATACTCACGAATAAGAATCAGATGCTCATCAACGATCGGCACAATCATTACCGCCTCACGGGTTGATGGTCGCATACGTTCATACACGCGACGCACGCCGTTGCTGAACTCCAGATCCACGCTTTCTACGTTAAACAGTCGGGATTGTGCGACGGTTTCCACTTTCAGAATGGTGGGTTTTTGTAATGATTTGCTCATTGTGAGAATCTTTGCAGTGTAATCTGTGGTCATTGTGCGACATACCGCACGGTTTCGGCAATGCGAATTGCCGTTTATTTACATTTATGTAACGTAATAAAAATTAATTCTTATTTCAAATTAAAAGTCAATAGGTTGAAATAACTCCAGGAATTTGCTGATATTCCGTTTTTGGTGGTATTGCTATGATTTGCCTTCACTGGGATGCGCTTTACAATGCTCAAGTTCAACTCCACGCTTGCCGATAGCCAACCACAGAAAAATGTTTATTGGACAGGGTGCGACTGACCACGCCTGACAGACTTAGTAAGATGGGGAAAGCATGAGCACCATTCTGATTTTTATAGCTGCTTTGCTGGCCTGCTCTCTACTGGCAATATGGCGGTTCCGGGTAAAGTCCAGACGAGGGAGTTTACCGTGGATCAGCGCCTTTCAGGACGCGCAAACGCGTAAACTGTTGCCCGAAGAGCGCAGCGCGGTAGAAAACTATCTCGATAACCTTAGCCAGATCCAGCAAGTTCCGGGGCCGACAGGCGCCAGTGCTGCGCCCATCTCGCTGACGCTGAACGCGGAAAGCAACAGTGTCGTGATACTGACCCACTCCATCACCCGCTACGGCATTACCACTGACGATCCTAATAAATGGCGCTACTACCTCGACTCCGTCGAAGTCCATCTGCCGCCTTTCTGGGAACAGTACATCAATGATGAAAACAACGTTGAGCTGATCCTCACGGATACGCTGCCGCTGGTGATCTCTTTAAACGGCCATACGCTGCAAGAGTATATGCAGGAGTCGCGCGGCTACGCGCTACAGAATACGGCCTCTACGCAGGCGTCGATTCGCGGCGAAGAGAGCGAGCAGATTGAGCTGTTGAATATCCGTCAGGAGACCCACGAAGAATATGCGCTCAGCCGCCCGGCTGGCTTGCGCGAAGCGTTGTTAATCGTCGCCTCCTTTTTGTTATTCTTTTTCTGTCTGATAACGCCAGACGTTTTTGTACCGTGGATGATAGGCGGCGCTATCCTGCTGCTGGCAGCCGGACTTTGGGGGCTTTTTGCGCCGCCGTCGAAAAGCGCGCTGCGGGAAATTCACTGTCTGCGGGGAACGCCCCGCCGCTGGGGACTGTTTGGGGAGAATAATCAGGAGCAGATTAACAATATTTCGCTGGGCATCATCGACCTTATTTACCCTGCCCACTGGCAACCCTACATTACGCAGGATCTTGGGCAACAAACGGATATTGATATTTACCTTGATCGCCATGTCGCGCGCCAGGGCCGGTTTTTATCCCTGCATGATGAAGTGAAAAACTTCCCGTTGCAGCACTGGTTACGCAGCACTGTTATTGCTATCGGTTCGCTGCTGGTGTTGTTTATGCTGCTGTTCTGGATCCCGCTGGATATGCCAATCAAGTTCACGCTATCGTGGATGAAAGGCGCGCAAACCATTGAAGCGACAACGGTAAAACAGCTTGAAAAAGCTGGCGTGCGGGTGGGCGATACGCTGCACCTGAGCGGTAAAGGAATGTGTAATATTCATTCCGGCGCGACCTGGAGCGGCCAGTCTAACTCACCGTTTATGCCGTTCGATTGCTCGCAAATCATCTGGAATGACGCGCCTGCGCTACCGCTGCCGGAATCAGACCTGGTGAATAAAGCGATGGCGCTAAGCCAGGCGGTAAATCGTCAGCTCCATCCAAAACCCGAAGACGACTCGCGTGTAAGCGCATCTTTACGCTCCGCGATCCAAAAATCGGGCATGGTATTATTAGATGACTTTGGCGATATTGTTCTGAAAACCGCTGAGTTGTGCGCGGCGGAAGACGAGTGCGTGCGCCTGAAAAATGCGCTGGTTAATCTCGGTAACAGTAAGGACTGGAACGCGCTGGTGAAACGCGCGAACGCCGGCAAACTGGACGGCGTCAACGTGCTGCTACGCCCCGTAAGCGCAGAGTCGCTGGAAAATCTGGTCACGACCTCAACGGCGCCGTTTATTTCTCGCGAGACCGCGCGTGCCGCCCAGTCGCTGAATAGCCCCGCTCCCGGCGGATTCCTGATCGCTAGCGATGAAGGCAGCGAACTGGTTGATCAGGCCTGGCCGTCAACGCCGCTGTATGACTATCCCGCGCAGGAACAGTGGAGCGCCTTCCAGCGTCTGGCGCAAACGCTCATGCAGACGCCATTTAGCGCCGAGGGCATTGTCACCAGCGTGTATACCGATGCCAACGGTACGCAGCATATCAGCCTGCATCGTATCCCCGATAAATCCGGCTGGTGGCGTTACCTCGGTACCACGCTGCTGATGTTGGCAATGATAGTGAGCGCGGTCTACAACGGCATTCAGGCGTTCAGACGTTATCAACGCCACCGTACCCGTATGGCGGACATCCAGGAATACTATGAAAGCTGCCTCAATCCCAGGTTAACCGTCTCTCCGGAAAATCTCATCTGATAGCGCCGCCGTGCGACAGGGTATGCTACCCTGTCGCGCAAATTGCGTTACCCTGGAGTTCCCCATGCATATTGATATTGACTGGCAAAACGTGGATACCGTTTTGCTGGATATGGACGGCACGCTGCTCGATCTCGCGTTCGATAACTATTTCTGGCAAAAGCTGGTACCGGAAACCTACGGCGCGCAGCAGGGTATTTCGCCGCAGGACGCGCAGGAATATATTCGTCAGCAGTATCATGCCGTACAGCATACGCTAAACTGGTACTGTCTGGATTACTGGAGCGAGCGTCTGGGTCTGGATATTTGCGCCATGACGACGGCGCAAGGGCCGCGCGCCGTTTTGCGCGACGATACCGTACCGTTTCTGAATGCGTTAAAAGCCAGCGGAAAACGTCGGATTCTGCTCACCAATGCGCATCCACATAACCTGGCGGTGAAGCTGGAGCATACCGGTCTGGCCTCACACCTTGATTTATTACTTTCCACCCACACATTTGGTTATCCCAAAGAGGATCAGCGGTTATGGCGCGCTGTCACTGAGGAAACGGGAATAAGCGCAGAGAAAACGCTGTTTATCGATGACAGCGAACCGATTCTCGACGCCGCCGCCCGGTTTGGTATTCGCTACTGTCTTGGCGTGACGAATCCCGATTCCGGTCTGGCGGAAAAGCACTATACGCGCCATCCGTCCCTGAACGACTACCGCCGTCTGATCCCCTCGCTGATGTGAAGGAGACGCCATGAAAGAAAAGTCCTCCGTTGAGGTCAGACTGGATAAATGGCTGTGGGCCGCGCGTTTTTATAAAACCCGCGCGATGGCCCGCGAGATGATTGAAGGCGGTAAGGTGCATTACAACGGCCAGCGCAGTAAGCCGAGCAAAATCGTCGAGCTGAACGCAACCCTTACCCTGCGTCAGGGAAATGACGAACGGACGGTGATCGTTAAAGCCATCACCGAACAGCGCCGTCCGGCCAGCGAAGCCGTCGCTCTGTATGAAGAGACGGCGGAAAGCGTGGAAAAACGCGAAAAAATGGCGCAGGCGCGCAAGCTTAACGCCCTGACCATGCCGCATCCGGACAGGCGACCGGACAAGAAAGAGCGCCGCGACCTGTTACGATTTAAACACGGCGACAGCGAATAACTGTCACCCGCAAGAGAGATGATTATGCCGCAACATGACCAATTACATCGTTATCTGTTTGAAAACTTTGCCGTTCGCGGCGAGCTGGTGACCGTTTCGGAAACCTTGCAACAGATCCTCGACAATCATACCTACCCGCAGCCGGTGAAAACCGTACTGGCCGAACTGCTGGTCGCCACTAGCCTGCTGACCGCGACGCTGAAGTTTGCCGGCGACATTACGGTACAGCTCCAGGGCGACGGGCCGTTAAGCCTGGCGGTGATCAATGGCAATAATCAGCAGCAGATGCGCGGCGTGGCTCGCGTTCAGGGCGATATCCCTGACAATGCGGATCTCAAAACGCTGGTTGGCAACGGCTATCTGGTGATCACCATTACGCCGGAAGAGGGTGAGCGCTATCAGGGCGTAGTGGGTCTGGAAGGCGATACTCTGGCGGCGTGCCTGGAAGATTACTTCCTGCGCTCCGAGCAGTTGCCGACGCGCCTGTTTATTCGTACCGGCGATGTCGACGGTAAACCGGCGGCAGGTGGAATGTTGCTCCAGGTGATGCCAGCACAGAACGCGCAGGCGGAGGATTTCGACCATCTGGCCATGTTGACGGAAACCATTAAAAGCGAAGAGCTGCTGACGTTACCGGCAAATGACGTGTTGTGGCGTTTGTATCACGAAGAAGAAGTCACGCTCTACGATCCGCAAGATGTTGAGTTCAAATGCACCTGTTCACGCGAACGTTGCGCGGGCGCGCTGAAAACATTGCCAGATGAAGAAGTGGACAGCATTCTGGCGGAAGAAGGCGAAATCGATATGCACTGCGATTACTGCGGCAATCATTACCTGTTCAATGCGATGGATATCGCGGAGATCCGTAACAACGCCTCTCCTGCCGATCCACAGGTTCATTAATCGCCTCTTAGTCGGCAACATCATTGTCTGATGGCGGCGCTTATCTGGCCTACAGCATCCCGCTCCGTAGGCCGGATAAGGCATTTATGCCGCCATCCGGCAAAAAGCTTACTCGTTGTAGTAATCCACATCCAACCGCTGACCATCAACAATGATATCGCGCCAGGCTTTGGGGGCTGAGTCTAACCGATGCCCGGCAATCGCGTGCAACAGTTGCGTCTTAGAAAACCCGTCCGGCAGTCGGGCGAACGCTTTCTGCGTCCATTTCCCCTCTTTTAAGCCGTAGACCTGGCTCTCGGCAACAATAAAGTTATACAGCACCTGCTCAGGCTGACCGTCGCCGTTAAGATCCTGACTCACCAGCACGCAGGCATCCGGTTCAAGGCAGGAATCGTCCGAATAACTCTGCTCTTTGACAAACGCCCAAAATGCGGCATCCGGCTTCTGGCTACCGGGCGCAATCATCACCACCCGCGCTAAATCGTCCGCCGTCGGAGAGACCTTATTTCTCTGCAAAAACGTCATCAGTTCACGATTGCGCTTTCTGTTCTGCGTAAACGCCTCGTCATCCCGCAACGATTTCAGCGCTTCCTGGCCAGGTTTGCCGCTGTGATCCAGCATATACAGGCTGATCTGATCCGCAGTAATTTTACCGCTATGGTAACGCGCCATATGGCTGTTGACGCTAATACGCCAGACATCAAGTACAGGCGAGGCCAGCAACAGCAATATCACCAGCGTCAGCAAAGAGACGCTCAGTATCACCTTGCCTTGCCACTCACCAAGGTCGCGTCCGCGGCGTAACAGACC
Source organism: Salmonella sp. 32070601201500089SM (assembly GCF_017573605.1). Lineage (NCBI taxonomy): Bacteria > Pseudomonadati > Pseudomonadota > Gammaproteobacteria > Enterobacterales > Enterobacteriaceae > Salmonella > Salmonella sp. 32070601201500089SM. The sequence goes on along the minus strand of NZ_JAGETK010000009.1, from coordinate 182,474 downwards.
GATCAGATAACCGAAGGACCATACCAGCAAGACAGACGCCGTCAGCGCGCCATACAGACGATCCGGCGTCCAGCCGTATTGCTGAATGCGTACCCATAACGCCCAGCCCGCCAGCAGCATATATATCGGGGCAACGCACAGCGAGGCGCTAATCATGCCGCGTAGTACGCGCGGATAGGGTAATACGCGCTTTTGCGGTTCGTTGACAATCGCCACGAGGAGCAGCAGCATCAGCGTCAGCGTGGATAGCAGCCCCGCAGCGGAAACACGCGCAGAAATCGCCTCCAGTCCGGTAAAGGGTAACGTCACAATAAACAGCAATGCCAGCAGCGACACCACTGGCAGTAAACCCGTCGCGATCAGCGTCAGCAGCTTTTGCACCGCCGCCACAAGGCGCGACTGCGTGCGGGCGAGAATGACCGCCAGCGCCGTAATCAGGCCGATGGTCACATAAATAAAGGCTTCAGTTTCAAAGAAAAGGGTGCTGAAAAAGCGGATGCCCACCAGCCTGAATAGCGCGCTCCAGAGCAGAAGCACCAGCCAGAACAGTCCGTTGGCGACCAGGACGATAAACAATGTCAGTACGTTATGCCATAACCGCAGATAAAACTGGGGATAACGCGCCGAACCGGTTTGCGAATGTAACTGATATTGCATCCAGGGTAATACCAGCATCGCCATCAACACAAGCCGGAGACCATATAGCCAGAGGAGCTCGGCCAGGCGCCATTTCTCCACCGTCTCAACCTGCCATTTCAGCCAGCCGCTCATTGCCAGCACGACCACAAAGGTCAGCCCCAGCCAGCCCCACAGCGCGCGCTGTTTAAAAGAAACCACGGTAAGCAATAGCATTGACGACAACGCTATCGTCGCAGGCATACCATAGAACAGCCAGTCGCTATTTTGTGGTACCAGCCAGGCCATCAGCAGGTAGCACAAGACGCCCTGCAGCAAACCGGTGAGCAACATACCCCAGCGAGTAGTACGTGAAAGCGCTACACTTTCCATGTCGTTATCCAGAATGATGAGAAAGCCGCATTATTGCATCATCTGTTCACCGCCAGGCGTCGTCATGCATAATTCAGAAAAAAACGCAGAGAGGTGAATCGATATTGTTAATGTTGGTGTTACGTAACTTTCTTACATGAATGCGATTACAGTCACATTATGTCGGTCAAAAACACTTCCTTTTAACGTTTTCAGAACATTTTCCACAACAAAAGTAGGTTTCCTGCCATAATAACCGCCGCTGCGTGACAGGAGTCACAGTGTTTTTCGTCAATCGTGATTTTGTCCAGATACGTAAATCTATGAGCCTTGTCGCGGTTAACCAACCTCAAAAAACCTTACTATTTTCGGTAATATATATTGGCTAAGGAGCAGTGATATGCGCGTTAACAATTTAACCCCGCAAGATCTCAAGGCTTATGGTATCAACGACGTCCAGGATATCGTTTACAATCCCAGCTACGACACCCTTTATCAGGAAGAACTTAATCCTGGTCTGGAAGGCTATGAGCGTGGCGTGTTAACTAACCTGGGCGCTGTTGCCGTTGATACCGGTATTTTTACCGGTCGTTCGCCTAAGGATAAGTATATTGTTCGCGACGACACCACGCGTGATACGCTGTGGTGGTCCGATAAGGGTAAAGGTAAAAACGATAATAAGCCGCTTTCCCAGGAAACCTGGCAACACCTGAAAGGTCTGGTGACGCATCAGCTTTCTGGTAAACGCTTATTCATTGTTGATGCGTTCTGCGGCGCAAATGCCGATACGCGTCTTTCCGTGCGCTTTATTACGGAAGTCGCCTGGCAGGCCCACTTCGTTAAAAATATGTTCATTCGCCCAACGGACGAAGAGCTGGTAGGCTTCAAACCTGACTTTATTGTCATGAACGGCGCGAAGTGCACCAACCCGCAGTGGAAAGAGCAAGGACTGAACTCGGAAAACTTCGTGGCGTTCAACCTGACTGAACGTATTCAGCTTATTGGCGGCACCTGGTACGGCGGCGAAATGAAAAAAGGGATGTTCTCGGTAATGAACTACCTGCTGCCGCTCAAAGGTATCGCCTCAATGCACTGTTCCGCCAACGTGGGTGAAAAAGGCGATGTCGCGGTCTTCTTCGGCCTTTCCGGTACCGGAAAAACCACTCTGTCCACCGACCCGAAACGTCGTCTGATTGGCGATGATGAGCACGGTTGGGATGACGACGGCGTGTTCAACTTTGAAGGCGGCTGCTACGCCAAAACCATCAAACTGTCGAAAGAAGCGGAGCCAGAAATTTATCATGCGATTCGCCGTGATGCGTTGCTGGAAAACGTCACCGTGCGCGAAGACGGCACCGTTGATTTCGACGATGGTTCCAAAACCGAAAACACCCGCGTCTCTTACCCGATCTATCATATCGATAACATCGTTAAGCCCGTGTCCAAAGCAGGTCACGCCACCAAGGTTATCTTCCTGACGGCGGACGCCTTCGGCGTGTTGCCGCCGGTTTCCCGTTTAACCGCTAACCAGACGCAGTACCACTTCCTGTCAGGTTTCACCGCTAAACTGGCCGGCACCGAACGCGGCGTCACCGAACCGACCCCCACCTTCTCCGCCTGCTTCGGCGCCGCGTTCCTGACGCTGCACCCGACGCAGTATGCTGAGGTGCTGGTGAAACGTATGCAGGCAGCAGGCGCGCAGGCTTATCTGGTTAACACCGGCTGGAATGGCACCGGCAAACGTATCTCCATCAAAGATACGCGCGCAATTATCGACGCCATTCTGAACGGTTCTCTTGATAACGCGGAAACCTTCCGTCTGCCGCTGTTCGATCTGGCGATCCCGACTGAACTGCCAGGCGTGGATACCCACATTCTCGACCCGCGTAACACCTACGCGTCGCCGGAACAATGGCAGGAAAAAGCCACCGCGCTGGCGAAACTGTTCATTGAGAACTTCGAGAAGTATACGGATACCCCGGCAGGCGAAGCGCTGGTTAGCGCCGGACCGAAGCTGTAAGGAACAGGCCGGATGGCGGCTTTGAACGGCGTCATCCGGCGTTGAGAAGAAAGGGAGGGTAATACCTCCCTTTCTTATGCCTCTTTTGTCGTCCCCTGGACGCGAGCCACAGGAACCGGCAGCCAGGCGCGAATTGACAAGCCGCCACGCTCGCTGGTGCCAATCTCCAGCATCCCGTTATGGTTATCGATAATGCGCTGCACAATCGCCAGCCCCAGCCCTGTACCGCTGGTGCTACGGGCGCTGTCGCCACGCACGAAAGGCTGGAACAGATGTTTACGCTGCTCCGGCTTAATGCCCGGCCCGTCATCTTCTACCTGGAACCAGGCGCGATGCGACTCGGTGCCGCTGCTGACCTTAATCCAGCCGTTGCCATAGCGGGCAGCATTGACCACCATATTCGCCACCGCGCGCTTAATCGAGAGCGGGTGCATTTTCACCTGGATGCTGCCTGCCTGAAGCGCAGTGTTAATCTCACGCTCATAGCCGCTTTCCGCCGCAATCACCTCGCCCAGCACGGAATTGAGATCCGCCATCTCCATTGGCATTTCCTGACCGGTACGCAGATAGTCAATAAACTGTTCGATAATGGCGTTACACTCTTCGATGTCTTTATTGATCGACTCCGCGAGATAACCGTCTTCCTCGCCCATCATCTCCGTCGCCAGACGAATACGGGTCAGCGGCGTGCGCAAGTCGTGGCTGACGCCCGCCATCAATAGCGTACGGTCATCGGCCAATTGTTTCACGCCGGCTGCCATATGGTTAAACGCCCGGGTCACAGAGCGCACCTCAGAGGCGCCATATTCACGCAGCGGCGGCGGAATAATTCCCTTCCCTACCTGCAAAGCGGCATGTTCAAGATCCACTAACGGTCGATTCTGTATACGAATAAACAGCCACGCGCCGCCTATCGCCAGGAGCATGATCGCCAGCGTGTAACGGAAAAGCGGAGAAAAATCGCCCTGATGAATTTCAGTCAGCGGCACGCGCACCCAGATATTGGGCGACAGCCAGGTTTTGAGCCACACGACGGGCGAGCTTTTGTTGACCTCAACGCGCACTTCCGTCGGGCCGCCTAATTGCTGCGCCATCTGGTGGCTTAAGAATTCGTAGTGTTGCGCCCAACGCAGCCCGGCCTCTTCAGCGGCTTCGTTGGTGTAGAGAGAGATCCCCAGCTCGCGATAGATTTCCCGGCGAAACGCAGGCGGCACGACTAACTGCGTGCCGTCCTCCAGTTGCAGCTTATCGGTCATCAGCATACGGACTTCGTAAGCCAGAACCTTATTAAACTGCTGGAGGCTCGGCAAAATCGCGAAGTTCAGCACCACCAGGTAGGTCGTCACCAGGCTGACGAACAGCAAGGTGACGATGAGCAACAGCGTGCGGGCAAATGAACTTCGCGGCGAGAAGCGCATTCGCCTCATGCTTTAGAACCGTCCGGTACGAAGACGTAGCCCAGGCCCCATACGGTCTGAATATAACGCGGATGCGCCGGATCTTCTTCCACCATACGGCGCAGGCGGGAGATCTGGACGTCGATGGAGCGTTCCATCGCGGAATACTCGCGGCCACGGGCCAGATTCATCAGCTTGTCGCGAGAGAGCGGCTCGCGCGGATGGCTGACTAACGCTTTCAGTACCGCAAACTCCCCGCTGGTCAGCGGCATCGGTTCATCTTCACGGAACATCTCGCGCGTACCGAGGTTCAGTTTAAACTTACCGAACGCGATAACGGCCTCTTCCTGCGACGGCGCGCCGGGCAGTTCGTTTGCCTGACGACGTAGCACGGCGCGAATACGCGCCAACAGCTCGCGCGGGTTAAACGGTTTAGGAATGTAGTCATCGGCGCCGATTTCCAGCCCGACGATACGGTCAACTTCTTCACCCTTCGCCGTGACCATAATGATCGGCATTGGATTACTTTGACTACGCAGGCGACGACAAATCGACAGACCATCTTCACCTGGCAGCATTAAATCCAGTACCATGAGATGGAAAGATTCACGGGTCAGCAGACGATCCATCTGCTCGGCGTTAGCGACGCTTCGAACCTGGAAGCCCTGCTCGGTCAGATAACGTTCCAGTAGCGCCCGCAGACGCATATCGTCATCAACCACCAGAATCTTATAATTCTCTTGCATTGTCTGTACTCCCAAAGGTTCGCAACAAATGTAAGTGTGTATTCTTAAAAAAGCTCACGTGAGTCACCAGCAAATTCTGGTATGAATTTCAGGCTAAATTGTTACAAAGCATATTTAACAGCAGCTTAAATATACAATTAATCGGCAACCCCATTATTTATTCTGTCGGGACGATCACGTTATACCCCGTGTGCGCAATATCGACAGCAAAGGTAAATCAACGAGATGAAAACGCCCCTGATCACCCGCGAAGGGTACGAAACACTCAAACAAGAGCTCAATTATCTCTGGCGTGAAGAGCGCCCGGAGGTCACCAAAAAAGTGACCTGGGCTGCGAGTCTGGGCGACCGCAGCGAGAATGCCGACTATCAGTATAATAAAAAGCGCCTGCGTGAGATCGACAGACGCGTCAGATATCTGACCAAATGCATGGAAAATCTCAAAATCGTGGATTATTCCCCGCAGCAGGAGGGCAAAGTCTTCTTCGGCGCCTGGGTGGAAATTGAAAATGATGACGGCGATACGCTGAAGTTCCGCATTGTCGGCTACGATGAAATTTTCGGACGTAAGGATTACATCTCTATCGACTCGCCGATGGCGCGGGCGCTACTGAAAAAAGAAGTGGGCGATCTGGCGGTGGTCAACACCCCTGTCGGCGAAGCAAACTGGTACGTCAATGCGATCGAATACGTCAAATAAGACAAGAAGAATCCTAAGCCCCCGCTGATGGCTGGCATTTTTGCCAGCCAATCCGTATAACTATCCCCTGATTTTTATCCTGAAGACGAAGCTAACCCATGATGAATGATTCTTTCTGCCGCATTATTGCGGGTGAAATCCAGGCAAATGCCGGACAGGTTGAAGCTGCCGTTCGCCTGCTTGACGAAGGGAACACCGTGCCGTTTATCGCACGTTATCGTAAAGAAATCACCGGCGGTCTGGATGACACGCAGTTGCGTAACCTGGAAACGCGTCTGGGCTATCTGCGTGAGCTGGAAGACAGGCGTCAGGCCATCCTCAAGTCCATTTCCGAACAAGGCAAACTGACCGATGAGCTGGCTGGCGCCATCAACGCTACGTTAAGTAAGACCGAGCTCGAAGACCTCTACCTACCCTATAAACCTAAACGCCGCACCCGTGGACAAATCGCCATTGAAGCCGGCCTTGAGCCGCTGGCCGATCTGCTCTGGAACGAGCCGTCCCACGATCCTGACGTGGAAGCGGCAAAGTACATTGATGGCGACAAAGGCGTGGCGGACACGAAAGCCGCGCTCGACGGCGCACGCTACATTTTGATGGAGCGCTTTGCCGAAGACGCCGCATTGCTGGCGAAAGTGCGTGATTACCTGTGGAAGAACGCCCATCTGGTCGCCACAGTCGTGAGCGGCAAAGAGGAAGAAGGGGCAAAATTCCGCGACTACTTCGACCATCATGAGCCCATTGCTAACGTCCCGTCTCACCGTGCGCTGGCCATGTTCCGTGGTCGTAACGAAGGCATTCTGCAACTTTCGCTCAATGCCGACCCACAGTTTGATGAGCCGCCGAAAGAGAGTTACTGCGAGCAAATCATCATGGACCATCTCGGCCTGCGGCTGAATAACGCCCCGGCGGATAGCTGGCGCAAAGGCGTAGTGAGCTGGACGTGGCGTATCAAAGTCTTAATGCACCTCGAAACCGAACTGATGGGTACCGTGCGCGAACGTGCGGAAGACGAAGCGATTAACGTGTTTGCGCGTAACCTGCACGACCTGCTGATGGCAGCCCCCGCAGGCCTGCGCGCCACGATGGGCCTTGATCCTGGCCTGCGTACCGGCGTAAAAGTCGCTGTCGTTGACGGCACCGGCAAGCTGGTGGCGACGGATACCATTTATCCGCATACCGGTCAGGCGGCCAAAGCGGCTACCGTGATCGCCGCGTTGTGCGAAAAATACCACGTCGAACTGGTCGCGATTGGCAACGGTACGGCCTCGCGTGAAACCGAACGCTTCTATCTCGACGTACAGAAACAGTTCCCGAACGTGACGGCGCAGAAAGTGATCGTCAGCGAAGCGGGGGCGTCCGTGTATTCCGCTTCTGAGCTGGCGGCGCAGGAGTTTCCGGATCTCGACGTCTCCCTGCGCGGCGCGGTCTCTATCGCGCGTCGTCTGCAGGATCCGCTGGCGGAACTGGTGAAAATCGATCCGAAATCGATCGGCGTCGGCCAATATCAACACGATGTCAGCCAGACGCAGCTGGCGCGTAAGCTGGATGCGGTGGTCGAAGACTGCGTAAACGCCGTCGGCGTCGATTTGAATACCGCCTCCGTGCCGCTGCTGACCCGCGTCGCAGGCCTAACGCGCATGATGGCGCAAAACATCGTCGCCTGGCGCGATGAGAACGGTCAGTTCCAGAACCGCCAGCAACTGTTGAAGGTGAGCCGTCTGGGGCCGAAAGCGTTTGAGCAGTGCGCGGGCTTCCTGCGTATTAACCACGGCGATAACCCGCTGGATGCGTCCACCGTCCACCCGGAAGCCTATCCGGTTGTCGAACGCATTCTGGCGGCGACGCAGCAAGCGCTAAAAGATCTGATGGGCAACAGCAACGAATTGCGTCACCTCAAGGCCGCTGATTTTACCGACGATAAATTCGGCGTGCCGACCGTGAGCGATATCATCAAAGAGCTGGAAAAACCGGGCCGCGACCCGCGTCCTGAATTTAAAACCGCGCAATTCGCCGATGGCGTTGAAACCATGAACGACCTGCTACCGGGGATGATTCTGGAAGGGGCGGTCACTAACGTCACTAACTTCGGCGCGTTTGTCGATATCGGCGTTCATCAGGATGGCCTGGTGCATATCTCCTCGCTCTCGAATAAGTTCGTCGACGATCCACACACCGTGGTAAAAGCTGGCGACATCGTGAAGGTGAAAGTGCTGGAAGTGGATCTGCAACGTAAGCGTATTGCGCTGACGATGCGTCTGGACGAACAGCCCGGCGAAACCGCCGCTCGCCGCGGCGGCGCCGCCGATCGCGCGCAGGGCAACCGCCCGGCGTCAAAAGCGGCGAAACCGCGCGGTCGTGACGCCCAGCCAGCCGGTAACAGCGCCATGATGGACGCGCTGGCAGCGGCAATGGGGAAAAAACGCTAATCGGGTAATACGCAGGCCGGGTTACTTCTTATCCGGCCTGCGATTTTGCAATACGTCCAACCCTTTCTTTTTTAATTAACAATTAAATCTTACCCATTAGAATCTGTTAATTAATTTTCTTCTGCTATCTGCACTATTAATTATCACTTTATTAACAGATGAAACCTTAATTAAACATTAAAAACGGTGGATATTTGCACATTAGGGGTATTTGCAAAAAGACAAATAAATGTTGAGCCATATCAACATCGGCGCAAATTATCGCTTATTTGTACATTCCGTCACATTTTAATCGTTGAAGATAGAAACCATTCTCATTATCATTGTGTTGTTGATTATTTACTCTTTCCTTCGTTGGCTAAACATCGGGTCTCCTGCCGCCCCCCTGAGCGCCGCATGAGGTATACATCCAGTTAGTAAGAAACAAGTAGGTCGTATGCAATTCACTCCTGACACTGCGTGGAAAATCACCGGCTTTGCGCGTGAAATCAGCCCGGCGTATCGTCAAAAACTGCTTTCGCTCGGCATGTTGCCCGGCTCTTCATTTAATGTTGTCCGCGTCGCGCCCTTAGGCGATCCGATCCATATCGAAACACGACGCGTGAGTCTGGTTTTACGTAAAAAGGATTTGGCGTTAATAGAAGTGGAAGCGGTTTCCTGTTAATACAGTGAGTCTATAAAAATGAAAAAATTAACCATTGGTTTAATTGGTAATCCTAATTCCGGCAAGACCACCTTATTTAACCAACTCACCGGCGCGCGTCAGCGCGTGGGGAACTGGGCGGGCGTCACCGTCGAGCGTAAAGAGGGCCAGTTCGCGACAACTGACCACCAGGTCACGCTGGTAGATTTACCCGGCACCTATTCTCTGACGACCATCTCGTCACAAACCTCTCTCGACGAACAGATCGCCTGCCACTACATCCTGAGCGGCGACGCCGACCTGTTGATAAACGTTGTGGACGCCTCCAATCTGGAGCGCAACCTCTATTTGACGCTGCAACTGCTGGAGCTGGGTATTCCCTGTATTGTCGCGCTCAACATGCTGGATATCGCCGAAAAACAGCAGGTTCGTATTGATGTCGACGCTCTGTCCACGCGTCTGGGTTGCCCTGTCGTACCGCTGGTATCGACTCGCGGTCGCGGTATCGAGGCGCTGAAACTGGCCATTGACCGTCACAACGCTAACGACAACGTCGAACTGGTGCATTATGCCCAGCCGCTGCTGCGCGAAGCAGGTTTCCTGGCCGACGCGATGGCCCAGGAGATGCCTTTACAACAGCGCCGCTGGCTGGGTCTGCAAATGCTGGAGGGCGATATCTACAGCCGGGCTTACGCAGGCGAGGCGGCGCAAAACCTGGACACCTCCCTGGCCCGTCTGAAGGACGAAATGGACGACCCGGCGCTGCATATCGCCGACGCCCGTTACCAGTGTATCGCCGCTATTTGCGACGTGGTCAGCAATACCCTGACAGCCGAACCCAGCCGCTTCACCAGGGCGGTCGATAAAATTATCCTGAACCGCTTCCTCGGCTTACCGATTTTTTTGTTCGTGATGTACCTGATGTTCCTGCTCGCCATTAACATCGGCGGCGCGTTACAACCCCTGTTTGATGCTGGTTCAGTCGCCATCTTTATTCATGGCATTCAATGGATTGGCTACACGTTGCACTTCCCGGATTGGTTAACCATCTTCCTGGCGCAAGGTCTTGGCGGCGGGATCAATACCGTCCTGCCGCTGGTGCCGCAAATCGGGATGATGTACCTGTTCCTCTCCTTCCTTGAAGACTCCGGTTATATGGCGCGCGCGGCCTTCGTCATGGATCGCCTGATGCAGGCGCTGGGACTACCGGGTAAATCCTTCGTGCCGCTGATTGTCGGCTTCGGCTGTAATGTACCTTCCGTGATGGGCGCCCGCACGCTTGACGCTCCGCGCGAACGCCTGATGACCATCATGATGGCGCCGTTTATGTCCTGTGGCGCGCGCCTGGCGATTTTCGCCGTCTTTGCCGCCGCCTTCTTCGGGCAAAACGGCGCGCTGGCGGTCTTCTCGCTATACGTGCTGGGTATTGTCATGGCGGTATTAACCGGCCTGATGCTGAAACATACCATTATGCGCGGCGAAGCCTCTCCGTTTGTGATGGAGCTGCCGGTTTACCACGTACCGCATATCAAGAGCCTGATCATCCAGACCTGGCAACGCCTGAAAGGTTTTGTACTACGCGCCGGTAAAGTCATTATCATCGTGAGTATTTTCCTGAGCGCGTTTAACAGTTTCTCGCTGAGCGGCAAAATCGTCGATAACATTAATGACTCCGCCCTCGCCTCTGTAAGCCGGGTCATCACACCAGTCTTTAAACCGATCGGCGTCCATGAGGATAACTGGCAAGCGACCGTGGGTCTGTTTACGGGCGCCATGGCGAAAGAAGTTGTCGTCGGTACGCTGAACACGCTCTACACCGCCGAAAATATTCAGGACGAAGCGTTTAATCCTGCCGACTTCCACCTCGGCGATGAACTGCTGGGCGCGGTTGACGATACCTGGCAAGGCCTGAAAGACACCTTTAGCCTGAGCGTACTGGCTAACCCGATCGAAGCGAGTAAAGGTGACGGCGAAATGGCGACCGGCGCGATGGGCGTGATGGATCAAAAATTCGGCAGCGCCGCGGCGGCGTACAGTTACCTGATTTTCGTCCTGCTTTACGTACCGTGTATCTCGGTAATGGGCGCTATCGCCCGCGAGTCCAGCCGCGGCTGGATGGGCTTCTCCATCCTGTGGGGGCTGAATATCGCCTATTCGCTCGCCACGCTGTTCTACCAGGTTACCAGCTTCAGTCAGCATCCGACGTACAGCCTGATCTGTATTCTGGCAGTGATCGTCTTTAACGTTGTGGTGTTAAGCCTGTTACGCCGCGCCCGCAGCCGTGTAGACATTGAACTGCTGGCAACCCGCAAAAACGTAAGTTCCTGTTGTTCGGGCACTGCGGGCAATTGTCACTAAGGGATGTAAAAAATGGCTTCATTGATACAGGTTCGCGATCTACTGGCGCTACGGGGGCGTATGGAGGCAACGCAGATCAGCCATACGCTGCACGCTCCGCAGCCCATGATCGACGCCATGCTGAATCAACTGGAGATCATGGGTAAAGCGGTACGTATCCCGGAAGAACCGGACGGCTGCCTTTCAGGCAGCTGTAAAAGTTGTCCGGAAGGTAAAGCCTGCCTGCGCGAATGGTGGACCTTGCGTTAGCCTTCGCCGGGTAGCGACGTAACGCGTCTTATCCGGCCTTTATCCCGCGTTATGTTGCCCGGTACGCGTCACGCTGCCGGGCAATTTTGCGTCATGCCTTCCACAAAGATGAAAGCGTTACCGCCGTGCGCATTTATCTCCCCACGCGCCTCGCAAGCGCACTAATCCTCTACTGCAATCAGCCCGGTCTGCGCGTAGTGTCACGCCATTGAACTTCACCGATGACGGATCGATATGGCGACCTCAACAACATCCACGCCGCATGACGCGGTATTCAAACAGTTTTTATGCCACCCCGATACTGCACGGGATTTTTTGGAAATCCATCTCCCGACGACATTACGTCAAATCTGTAATCTGAATACGTTACGGCTGGAGTCCGGTAGCTTTATTGAAGAGGATTTACGCCCCCATTATTCCGATATTCTTTGGTCGCTGGAAACAAGTGAAGGTGAAGGTTACATTTACGTGGTTATTGAACATCAGAGTACGCCGGACGCGCATATGGCATTTCGGCTGATGCGTTACGCAATGGCTGCAATGCAACGGCACCTGGAGGCCGGGCATAAGACGTTGCCGTTAGTGGTGCCAATGCTGTTTTATCACGGAAACCGCAGCCCGTATCCGTTCTCATTATGCTGGCTGGATGAATTTGCCGACCCGGTGATGGCGCGTAAGCTATACGCCACCGCCTTTCCTCTGGTCGATATTACGGTCGTGCCGGACGACGAGATTATGCGACACCGACGGGTCGCGCTGCTGGAACTCATACAAAAACACATCCGCCAGCGTGATCTGATGGGGCTTGTCGAACAGCTGGTCGCCCTGCTGGTTAAGGGATACGCTAATGACACCCAGCTTCAAAGTTTGTTTAATTACATGATGCACACTGGCGACGCCGCGCGCTTCAATACGTTTATCCGCCAGGTGGCTATGCGTATCCCACAGCATAAGGAGAAGATCATGACTATCGCAGACAGATTACGTCAGGAAGGACATCGTAACGGGTTACAGCAAGGCAAGCAGGAAGGCCAACGGCTCGCCGCATTGCGCATTGCCCGCTCCATGCTAAACGATGGTTTCGATCGCGATACCGTGCTTAGGGTTACCGGGCTGGCGCCTGCCGATCTGGCGTCTGAAAGCCATTAACCTTGCAGAATGGTCCGGGCCCGGCAACGCCCTGGTTACAGCGATGATTTTAGCGTCATCAGCGCCTGACAAAACGCCGCCGGATGCGAGATAAACGGCGCATGGGCCGCCTTCGCCATTATCTGTGATGTACTGTGCGGCCATAACGTATCGAGCAAAGGCACGATTTTACGCGGCACCAGACCGTCCAGATAACCATACAAACGCAAAAACGGCATGTTCACATTTTTAAGCGCTTCTCGTAGATCGACCGTTTTTAAGATTTCCAGTCCGCCATTGAGCACGTCTACATCCGGCATAGGCTGCGCCAGCACCACGCTTTTTAAGGTGCGGGCATCCTGACGCGCCGTCTCCGTCCCTAACGTTTGCAGCGCCAGAAAACGCTCCACCGTGCGCTGAAAATCGTCGCTAAGCTGCTGCTGGAATCCACCGAGGATTTCTGGTTTTATTCCCGGCCACCCCTCACGCGCGCTAAAGCATGGCGAAGAGGCGACTGTCACCAGCGCCTGAACGCGTTCAGGGTGGGTGAGCGCCATCTGACTCGCCACCAGGCCGCCCAGGCTCCAGCCAAGCCAGATAGCCTGGTCCGGCGCGTTTTTCGCTACCTGCGCCGTCATCTCTTCAAGCGTCATGGCGCCAAACCCCGAGCTGCGACCATAGCCCGGCAAGTCGACCAGATGCAGCGTAAAATGCGAGCCGAGTTCCTCGCGAATGCAATGCCATACCTCCGCGTTCAATCCCCATCCGTGCAGCAGCACAAGATGACAATTTCCCTCGCCGTAGGTCTGCCACCAGATGTCATTCATCAGTTACTGTTCTCTTTTGTCTAACAAGGATGCACCTATGCTAACAGTACCGGGATTATGCTGGCTATGCCGAATGCCGCTGGCGTTAAGCCACTGGGGGATTTGCTCCGTATGCGCGCGCGCCGTCCGCCAGCGCGTCAGCGTGTGTCCGCAATGTGGATTACCCGCCGGGCATCCTTCGCTCCCCTGCGGTCGCTGCCTGCAAAAACCACCGCCCTGGCAGCGTCTGGTGAGCGTCAGTAACTATACGCCGCCCTTGAGTTTACTGGTGCATCAGCTTAAATTTACCCGCCGTAGCGAAATTGCCGCCGCTCTGGCGCGTCTACTGTTGCAGGAAGTCCTCATGGCGCGCCGCAGCACTGGCTTGCAGCTTCCCGACAGAATCGTCAGCGTTCCGCTCTGGTCGCGCCGACACTGGCGGCGGGGATTTAACCAAAGCGATCTGTTATGCCAACCGTTAGCGCACTGGCTGGGCTGCGCGTGGGACAGCCAGACCATCACGCGGGTACGGGCAACCGCAACACAACATCATCTCAGCGCCAGGTTACGTAAGCGCAATTTGAAAAACGCGTTTCGCCTTGAATTGCCGGTACAGGGTCTCCATATGGTTATTGTGGATGATGTCGTCACTACCGGAAGTACCGTCGCGGAAATCGCGCAACTGCTTTTGCGCAACGGCGCAGCGACTGTCCAGGTATGGTGCCTGTGTCGAACCTTGTAGAGCCTCGATGATGGGCGTATTATAACCAACTAAAATAGTCAACTATTAGGCCATTACTATGATCCGTATTTCCGATGCTGCACAAGCGCACTTTGCCAAACTGCTGGCAAATCAGGAAGAAGGGACGCAAATCCGCGTATTTGTCATTAATCCCGGCACTCCTAACGCAGAGTGCGGCGTTTCTTATTGTCCGCCCGACGCCGTAGAAGCCACCGATACTGCACTGAAATTTGACCTGTTGACCGCTTATGTCGACGAGCTGAGCGCGCCCTATCTGGAAGACGCGGAAATTGATTTCGTGACCGACCAGCTAGGTTCTCAACTTACATTGAAAGCGCCAAACGCGAAGATGCGCAAAGTGGCCGATGACGCGCCGCTGATGGAGCGCGTGGAATATGCTCTGCAATCGCAGATTAACCCGCAGTTGGCGGGCCACGGCGGTCGCGTCTCGCTGATGGAAATTACCGATGAAGGCTATGCAATTCTGCAGTTTGGCGGCGGTTGTAACGGTTGCTCGATGGTTGACGTCACGCTGAAAGAAGGGATCGAGAAACAGTTGCTGAATGAATTCCCGGAACTGAAAGGGGTTCGCGATCTGACCGAACACCAGCGCGGCGAGCACTCATACTACTAAGATTTTCCCCGCATCCATGCCCGATGGCGCTTGCGCCTGTCGGGCCTTGTCTGCCCCACCGTAGGCCGAATAAGGCGTCTACGCCGCCATCCGGCTCTATCAACCACATCTCATAACAATGGCCCTTCTTCTTTCGCCGATAACATGACCTGTGTCTCATAATTTAAATTTTGCCTGCCAGGGTCATTTTCAACACCCATATGTTACCCGTATCATTCTTATGGGCACCTAACATCCATATAACATCTGACTACGCTCATTCGTTTCAACGGTAATCAGTATTGGTGCTATTGCGACTCTGTTCCCGTCGGGAACAACAGGAATTTGTCGTCGAAACAATGACGTTACCCATAACAAAGTAAAGGCCAGGTAAATCATGCCATTAGTCATCGTTGCTATCGGTGTTATCTTGTTACTTCTTCTGATGATCCGCTTCAAAATGAACGGATTTATCGCCCTTGTCCTGGTAGCGCTCGCTGTCGGGTTGATGCAGGGAATGCCTCTGGATAAAGTCATCGGCTCCATCAAAGCCGGTGTCGGTGGTACGCTTGGCAGTCTGGCCCTGATTATGGGGTTCGGCGCCATGCTGGGCAAAATGCTTGCCGACTTCGGCGGCGCTCAACGTATCGCCACTACCCTGATCGCGAAATTTGGTAAAAAGCATATTCAGTGGGCCGTAGTGTTAACCGGCTTTACCGTCGGCTTCGCTCTGTTCTATGAAGTGGGCTTCGTTCTGATGCTGCCGCTGGTATTCACCATTGCCGCAGCGGCGAATATCCCGTTACTGTACGTCGGCGTGCCGATGGCCGCGGCGCTCTCCGTCACACACGGCTTCCTGCCGCCGCACCCGGGTCCAACCGCAATCGCCACGATTTTCCATGCCGATATGGGTAAGACGCTGCTGTTTGGTACGATTCTGGCGATCCCGACCGTGATCCTTGCCGGACCGGTTTACGCCCGTTTCCTGAAAGGCATCGATAAGCCGATCCCGGAAGGCCTGTACAGCGCGAAAACTTTTACGGAAGAAGAGATGCCGGGCTTTGGCGTCAGCGTCTGGACGTCGCTGGTTCCGGTTATTCTGATGGCGATGCGTGCGATTGCCGAGATGATTCTGCCAAAAGGCCACGCTTTCCTGCCCGTTGCCGAGTTCCTGGGCGACCCGGTAATGGCTACGTTAATTGCCGTACTGATTGCGATGTTCACCTTTGGCCTGAACCGCGGGCGTTCCATGGATCAGATTAACGATACGCTGGTCTCTTCCATCAAAATTATCGCCATGATGCTGCTGATCATCGGCGGCGGCGGCGCGTTCAAGCAGGTGCTGGTCGATAGCGGCGTGGATAAATACATCGCTTCAATGATGCATGAAACCAATGTCTCTCCGCTGTTGATGGCGTGGTCTATCGCGGCGGTGCTGCGTATCGCGCTGGGCTCCGCGACTGTCGCGGCGATTACCGCAGGCGGCATTGCGGCGCCGCTGATCGCCACTACCGGCGTTAGCCCTGAACTGATGGTTATCGCAGTCGGTTCCGGGAGCGTGATTTTCTCTCACGTCAACGACCCGGGCTTCTGGCTGTTCAAAGAGTATTTCAATTTGACTATCGGCGAGACCATTAAATCCTGGTCGATGCTGGAAACGATCATCTCCGTCTGCGGCCTGATCGGCTGTCTGCTGTTGGGTATGGTGGTTTAAGCGAGGCGGCTTGTAGGCCGGATAAGGCAGCAATGTGCGCCAGGATTGCCTGATGGCGCTGCGCTTATCAGGCCTACGTGCTCTCACCATCATAAAGCCGGGGAAATCCCCGGCTTTATTACTTCTTCTTCGCGGCCGCTTTTCGGCGCTTATCCAAATCCTTAATCAGCTTGTTTACGCCCTCATCGGCAAACATCTGCTCCAGCGTGGCGGTGACCTTCCGTCGCCAGTTTTTATACTGATCGCTGGTGCCCGGTACGTTAACCGGATCGGCCATATCCAGCCAGTCCTCCGGCTGAAGCCCCAACAGACCGCTGTTACTGTCGGCGATGTAGCGCTGAAGCCCGCGATTTAGCGTTGGCGTCATAGACATTAACGATGCCTTATGCCCGGCGCGTTTTGGTAGACAGCCATATTTATGCAGCGCGTCCAATAGCCCCTGTTTCGCCCGCTCGCGATCCTCATACAGCCCGCGCAGAATCACTTCATCCGGATAAAGCCCCAAAGCTTTACCCAACGTCAGGTCACCGCATTCCCAATAGCCGCGCAGCGTGGGGAGATCGTGCGTCGAGGCGACAGCCATCGATTGTTGCGGATATGCGCCTGGCGCGCGGAAGTTTTTCTCAAGGTCATTTTCAAACCACAGCACTTTATAAGAATAGACCCCGCTATCGCGCAGCTTGCCGACAATCTCAACTGGCACCGTCCCCAGATCTTCGCCTATCACCATACAGCGGTGACGTTGGCTCTCCAGCGCCAGAATAGAAAGCAAATCATCTACCGGATAATGGACGTAAGCCCCCTGATCCGCTGTTTCGCCATACGGTATCCACCACAGGCGCAGCAACGACATGACATGGTCAATGCGCAACGCGCCGCAGTTTTGCATATTGGCGCGCAGCAGGTCGATAAAGGGCTCATACGCCCGGGCGACAATGATATGCGGGTCCATCGGCGGCAGCCCCCAGTTCTGACCGAGCGGGCCGAGGATATCCGGCGGCGCGCCGACAGATGCTTTCAGGCAGTACAGCTCCCGGTCGCACCAGGTTTCCGCGCCGCCTTCCGCTACGCCAACCGCCAGATCGCGGTACAGACCAATCGGTAGTTTAAAACTCTGGCAGGTATCCCAGCAGGCGGCGAATTGGCGCCAGGCCAGCCACTGAAGCCAGAGATAAAACTCCACCTCTTCGCGGTGCGCTTCACAGAATTGTTTTACAGCGGGAGACTCTACCGACTGGTACGCCTCCGGCCAGGCTGGCCAGCCCCAGCGCTGCTCATCCTCTTTCACCTGATACGCATGCAGCGCGTCGAATGCCGCCTGCCAGTAAAGGCTTTCGCCTTCGCGGGCGATAAAGTGACGAAACTCCGCCATTTGCGCATCGTCGCGAGCGGCAAAGCGCGTCCACGCCATCCGCAGCGCCGTGATTTTCAGCGCGGTAACGGTAGCGTAATCGACCCATTGCGCATCGCGCGCCTGTCGCAGCTGTTGCTGTGTGGCGGGCATTTGCCACCATGCCTGCGCCTCTTCGCTCAGGCGGAAATCTTCGACGGCGTTGACGTCGATATATATCACGTTCAGCCAGCGACGAGACGAGGGGCTGTAGGGACTGGCGCTCTCCGGATTCGCCGGATAAAGCGCGTGGATCGGGTTCAGGCCGATAAACGCGCCGCCGCGTGTCGCCACGTCGACCAGCATCGACTTCAAATCGCCGAAATCGCCAATACCCCAGTTTTTTTCTGAACGCAGAGTATAAAGCTGGACGCAGGCCCCCCACAGTTTTTTCCCCTCCAGCAGCGCCTGCGGCTCATAGCATCGCGGCGGGGCGACGATAATCCGGCAGTGCGTACGCTGTTCATCCTGGGTCAACGTCAGGGTGTGGTAGCCCTCCGGCAATGTAGCCGGAAGGTTAAGTTTTTTACCGCCCGTCACGCGCCCTTTGTAATGCACGCCCTCTTCCGTAGTCAGCAGCCAGGCAAACTCACCGCGCCCCTCTACCGGCAACGCCATTTTTTTACCCGCGGTATAAACCTTCACATTCGGCACGACCGCCTGTGGTCCTGTTGTCGTGCCGTGCATCGCCGCCAGCAAACGTCTCTTGGTTTCAGCGCCAATAGACTGCGGTTTGCCATGAGCATTGATGTAACTGGGGCTGATCCCCGCCGCCAGCGCGGCACTATCGAGACGTTTATTTTCCATCGCGCTCCCTTAGCGTTTTGCCTGCCAGATACGGGCCTGATAATCGCGAATAGAGCGATCGGAACTGAACATACCGCAGCGCGCGGTATTGAGGATCGCGGCGCGCGTCCACGCTTCCTGATCGCGATACAGCGCATCCACCTGCTTTTGCGCCTCGACATAAGCGGCGAAGTCCGCCATGACCAGGTACGGATCGCCCCCCTGTTTGCCGAGGCTATGCAGCATCTGGTCAAAGGCATGTTTATCGCCATCGCTGTATTGACCGCTTTCCAGCTCTTTTAGCACCGCATCCAGCACTTTGTCTTTTTTACGCCATTTCACCGGATCGTAGCCTTTGGCTTTGAGCGCCTTGACCTCTTCCACAGTATGGCCAAAGATAAAGATATTCTCTTCACCCACCTTCTCAGCGATTTCAACGTTAGCGCCGTCCAGCGTTCCCACAGTCAACGCCCCGTTCAGCGCCAGTTTCATGTTGCCGGTGCCGGACGCCTCTTTCCCGGCGGTAGAAATTTGCTCGGAAATATCCGCCGCCGGAATGAGCATTTCCGCCGCCGAGACGCAGTAATCCGGCAGGAAAACCACCTTCAGCTTATCACCCACCGCCGGGTCGTTATTAATGGCCTCCGCAACCTTATTGATAGCAAAAATGATGTTCTTCGCCAGGTAATAGCCCGGCGCCGCCTTCGCGCCAAACAGGAATACGCGCGGTACGCGGTCAGCCTGCGGGTTTTCGCGGATCTCTTTGTACAGCGCCAGAATATGCAACAGGTTCAGGTGCTGACGCTTGTACTCGTGCAGACGTTTGATCTGAATATCAAAAATCGCGTTGCTTGAAATCTCAATCCCGGTACGGGCCTTGATGAATTTCACCAGCCGTTCTTTGTTCGCCCGTTTGATGTCGCGATATTGCTGACGGAATGTGGCGTCGTCAGCGTATTTTTCGAGGTTGATCAACTGGTCGAGATCGTTAGCCCACTCTTTTTTCAGTGTTTTATCCAGCAACGCCGCAAGCTGCGGATTGCACTGTTTAATCCAGCGACGCGGTGTAATGCCGTTGGTGACATTGTGGAATTTGTTCGGCCAAAGCTGGTGATATTCCGGGAACAGATCTTTCACCACCAGATCGGAGTGCAGCGCCGCCACGCCGTTGACCGCAAAGCCGCTGACCACGCACATATTGGCCATGCGTACCTGACGGTCATGCACCACCGCCAGTTTTGCCCATACCTGCTTATCGCCAGGCCAGGTGTTATCGACCAGCGTCTTAAAGCGATCGTTAATCTGCTTGATAATCTGCATATGACGCGGCAACAGCGCTTTGATTAACCTCTCGTCCCAGCACTCCAGCGCTTCCGGCATCAGGGTATGGTTGGTGTAGGCGAAGGTTTTGCTGGTGATAGCCCAGGCGTCATCCCAGCTCAGCTGGTGCTCGTCAATCAGCACGCGCAGCAGTTCCGGAATGGCGATGGTCGGGTGAGTATCGTTCAACTGAATGACCTCGTAATCCGCCAGCTCATGCAGTTTGCGTCCGGCCAGATGATGGCGACGCAGAATATCCGCTACCGAGCAGGCGCACTGGAAGTATTGCTGCATCAGACGCAGTTTTTTACCCGCCGTGTGGTTATCGTTGGGATAAAGCACCTTCGTCAGTTTTTCCGCATCGATACCCTGCTGTTCCGCCCGCAGGAAAGCGCCGTCGTTGAATTTGGTCAGATCAAACGGATGCGCGTGGGTCGCCTGCCACAAACGCAGCGGTTGCGCGACGCCGTTACGATAGCCTAACACCGGCAGATCCCAGGCCTGGCCTGTAATCACAAAACCGGGCTCCCAGCGCCCTTCTTTGGTGACTTTACCGCCGATCCCAACCTGGACGTCCAGCGCCTCGTTGTGGCGGAACCACGGATAGCTGCCGCGATGCCAGTCATCCGGCGCTTCCACCTGCTTGCCCTCAACAAATGACTGACGGAACAGCCCATACTGGTAGTTCAGACCATAGCCCGTAGCGGACTGCCCGACGGTGGCCATCGAATCGAGGAAGCAGGCGGCCAGACGTCCCAGACCACCGTTGCCGAGCGCCGGATCGACTTCCTCTTCCAGCAGATCGGTCAGATTAATATCGTGCGCTTTCAGCACATCGCTAACGTCCTGGTACCACCCCAGATTTAACAGGTTATTTCCCGTCAGGCGGCCAATCAAAAATTCCATCGAAATGTAGTTCACATGACGCTGGCCTTTCGTCGGCTGCACTACCGGTTGCGCGCTCAGTAATTCCGCCAGTGCGCCGCTAACGGCCTGCCACCACTGACGAGGCGTCATGTCAGACGCTGACAGTAAACCGAAACGCTGCCACTGACGCGTCAGGGCGGCCTGGAATTGATCTTTATTGAAGGTTGGCTGTGACATAGGAAATCCGTCCTCGGGTAATAAAACAACGTTATCGCTAGTTTGCCAGGCTCGATGTTGACCTTCCTCCTCCCGGCAATGATTAGGGAGGGAGGAGGAGCGGGGATGAGCATAAAAGTGTGATCGCCGCCACTTACCCCTGTATAAACGCGCCGATTCCTGTCAACGACACCCAGTGTTACGCATAATCAAATGAATAAACAGAAATAACAGTAAATCGCGAAGGGGTATTTTCGAAGATTATATGAACGCCGAAATAGTTTCTTACCTGAAATATTCAGCAGCGGGAGGTTCACTAACTTAACATAATTAATTAAACGCCTGGTATCGCCATTGTGTTAAATCCGCATCCTGTCCAGGACATTATTTACAATAACGGAAATATGACCTCAGCCCAGCTCTGACGCTCGTTTCAACCGCGCCGAATACTTTTTTAATACCGTTATTTAGAATTGTGACAGAGTGCAAATTCAGACACATAAAAAGTCTGCTTAGCTTGCATTAAAATGCTTTCTGGCCGACCTTATATCTATTAATTACGAAGCGCAAAAAAAATCGCAGTTCCCCCCATTTCCCACAGTGAAGTGATTGCTATGTTGATTCCGTCTAAATTAAGTCGTCCGGTTCGTCTCGACCATACCGTGGTTCGTGAGCGGCTGTTGGCTAAACTTTCCGGCGCGAACAATTTCAGGCTCGCCCTGGTAACCAGTCCTGCTGGCTATGGGAAAACCACGCTTGTCTCACAGTGGGCGGCGGGCAAAAATGAATTAGGCTGGTACTCTCTCGACGAAGGCGATAACCAGCAAGAGCGATTCGCCAGTTACTTAATTGCCGCTATCCAACAGGCCACTGGCGGACACTGCTCTACCAGCGAAGCGATGGCGCAAAAACGTCAGTATGCCAGCCTGACGTCCCTCTTCGCACAGCTCTTTATTGAACTGGCGCAGTGGCATCGCCCGCTTTATCTGGTGATTGACGACTACCATTTGATTACCAATCCGGTGATTCACGACGCGATGCGCTTTTTCTTACGGCATCAGCCGGAAAATTTCACCCTGGTGGTGTTATCGCGTAATTTGCCGCAACTGGGCATCGCTAATCTGCGCGTGCGCGATCAGCTGTTGGAAATCGGCAGCCAGCAGTTAGCTTTTAACCATCAGGAAGCAAAGCAATTTTTTGACCGTCGCCTTTCGTCGCCCATTGAAGCCGCTGAGAGCAGCCGCATGTGCGACGATGTGGCCGGTTGGGCCACTGCGCTACAGTTGATCGCCCTCTCCGCGCGCCAGAACCATACCTCTGCGCATCACTCCGCCCGCCGTCTTGCCGGGATTAATGCCAGCCACCTTTCTGATTATCTGGTGGACGAAGTACTGGATAACGTGGATGTCAGCACCCGACATTTTTTACTTAAAAGCGCGATCTTACGCTCAATGAATGACGCGTTGATTGTGCGCGTGACCGGCGAAGAAAACGGCCAGATGCGGCTGGAGGAGATTGAGCGCCAGGGGTTATTCCTGCAACGCATGGACGACACGGGCGAATGGTTCAGCTATCACCCGTTGTTTGGTAGCTTTCTGCGCCAGCGTTGCCAGTGGGAACTGGCGGCGGAACTGCCGGAGATCCACCGTGCGGCCGCGGAAAGCTGGATGGAACAAGGTTTTCCCAGCGAAGCTATACATCATGCGCTGGCGGCGGGTGACGCGCAAATGCTGCGCGATATCCTGCTTAACCATGCGTGGGGGCTGTTTAATCACAGTGAACTGGCGCTGCTGGAAGAGTCATTAAAAGCGCTGCCGTGGGAAAGCCTGCTGGAAAATCCGCGGCTGGTGTTGTTACAGGCCTGGCTGATGCAAAGCCAACACCGCTACAGCGAAGTGAATACGCTGCTGGCGCGCGCCGAGCAAGAGATCAAAGGGGTCATGGACGGCACACTGCATGCTGAATTTAACGCGCTGCGCGCCCAGGTCGCCATCAACGACGGCAATCCGGAAGAGGCAGAGCGGCTGGCGAAACTGGCGCTGGATGAGCTTCCTCTCGCCTGGTTTTATAGCCGTATTGTCGCGACCTCCGTTCACGGCGAAGTGCTGCACTGTAAAGGCGATCTCAGCCAGTCTTTATCGCTGATGCAGCAAACCGAACAAATGGCGCGCCATCATGACGTCTGGCATTACGCGCTGTGGAGCTTAATTCAACAAAGCGAAATTCAGTTCGCCCAGGGATTCCTGCAGGCCGTATGGGAAACGCAGGAGAGAGCCTTCCAGTTGATCAAAGAGCAACATCTGGAACAACTGCCGATGCATGAGTTTCTGGTACGTATCCGCGCGCAATTGCTGTGGGCGTGGGCGCGCCTTGACGAAGCGGAGGCCTCGGCGCGCAGCGGTATCGCTGTGCTGTCCACCTTCCAGCCGCAACAACAGTTGCAGTGCCTGACGTTACTGGTGCAGTGCTCGCTGGCGCGCGGCGATCTGGATAATGCCCGTAGTCAGCTTAACCGACTGGAAAATTTATTAGGCAATGGCCGTTATCACTGCGACTGGATCTCTAACGCCGATAAGGTGCGTGTCATTTACTGGCAGTTAACCGGCGACAAAAAATCCGCCGCCAACTGGTTACGTCATACGCCCAAACCGGCGTTTGCCAATAACCATTTTCTGCAAGGGCAATGGCGGAATATCGCCCGCGCGCAGATCCTGCTGGGCGAATTCGAGCCTGCGGAAATCGTGCTGGAAGAGTTAAATGAGAATGCCCGTAGCCTGCGCTTAATGAGCGATTTAAACCGCAATCTGCTGTTACTCAATCAGCTTTACTGGCAATCCGGGCGGAAAAACGACGCCCAGCGCGTATTGCTTGATGCCTTACAGCTCGCCAACCGCACCGGATTTATCAGCCATTTTGTGATTGAAGGCGAAGCCATGGCGCAACAATTGCGTCAGCTTATCCAGCTCAATACGCTGCCGGAGATGGAGCAGCATCGCGCGCAGCGCATCCTGCGAGAGATTAACCAACATCACCGACATAAATTCGCCCATTTTGACGAAGGCTTCGTCGAGCGCCTGCTTAACCATCCGGATGTCCCGGAGCTTATTCGCACCAGCCCGCTCACCCAGCGTGAATGGCAGGTGTTAGGGCTTATCTATTCCGGTTACAGCAACGAACAGATTGCCGGCGAACTGGCGGTGGCCGCGACCACCATTAAGACGCATATCCGCAACCTCTACCAGAAACTCGGCGTCGCGCACCGTCAGGACGCGGTACAGCACGCGCAGCAGTTGCTGAAGATGATGGGGTATGGGGTTTAACGTGTGCCTGATGGCGCTTCGCTTATCAGGCCTGTAGAGTCATTTTAAAACATATTGATATTGCTGGTTTTGTAGGCCGGGTAAGGCGTAGAGGCGTAGCCGCCATCCGGCATAAACGTAAATCCAGACGCTGAGTTGGCTTCAGGCCCGATGGCCGTCGCTCAGCCGCAGGTTAAATGGCGCCCATCCATCCGGCGGGTCCCACTCACCACTGCCATAAATAATACCCTCCCGGATATCGTGAATAATGACGCCATCAATACCACACGGTTCCGATCGCCAGATAATGCCGGAACTCACGTGGATAAGAAACGTATACTGAAAGGTTGTGACCAGGAAATTCTCGCTCAGCGAGGCCTTATGATCCCAAACATCGGGTATTGAATAAATATGGCCAACATAATCATCAAGAAACAGGCTCTTAACCTGATGTGAATCCGTATCAAATAAGTGAACGTGCTGACCGTATAATATCGCAATAGTCTTATCATTATTCATGATGCCGCTGAAGCACTGCTCAACGATCCAGCGCCCCTCTTCCAGCGCGACAAAAAGACACAGCACGATAACCGGCTCGCCGTCCTGACTCACCAGCACTCTTCGCCGCATCGTTGAAGGGCCGGAAAAGGGATTAACATCCCTCTCCGGGATGGCGTCAGTAACGCGTTGTTCAGCATCAAGGAAATCAGCGTGGTATGTCATGATCCGCTATCCTTTTTACTTACCATAACCTGCACCATCTCCTTCGCCTCCTCCAGGTTGAACGTTACCGGCAAAAACCGTTCCACCACCGCAATATTGGTAAACAAGTGAGCGGAAGCCCGCGCCACGGTAAACGCGCCCTCGCCCGCCAGCGCCAGCGGTAAAATCAGCTGGTCGGCCAGATGCTCTCCCACCGCCGCCGGGCTTGCGAGATAGCGCCGCGCTTCATGCGCAACCTGGTTAGCTACCGCTTCCGCGCTGGTGCCTTTTACGCCGAACGCGGCGAACAGTTCGGTCAGTTGTTCGCTTTGAATCATCAGCGACAGCGCGTTGCCCGGCCCGCAGCCGCCTTCCAGCGCAACGACGTTTTTCTCCGCCTGCGGGAAGTGGGCTTCCAGCGTTGCGACTTCACGTTCGCCAACGTGGTAAGGAACCGCCGCCAGCAAAGCTTCAGCGGTGGTGCGCAGCGTCTCGCCGCGCGATATCAGCGTTAGCCCGCGTAAAGACGTTGCCGGTTCGACGACCGTCGCCGCCGCGCCGCCGCCTGCCGGATAAAAGCCGTGTTTTATCAGCGTGGTACGCTGGCTGATGCCCATCCTCGCCAACAGCGGCTCCCAGACGCGGCAAATAAAATCGGCGCTGGGCGCGGCCTGATTATGCGTCCCGCCGTGAACCTCCACGCGGGATGAACCGTCAGCAAACCATAGCGCGGGCAGGACGGTTTGCAGCACCAGCATACAACTGCCCGCGCTGCCAATCGCGAAACGGTACTCGCCGCCGCGAATCGGCCCCGGCGTAAAACGCAACTGTTGCGAGCCCAGCTCGTCGCCGTTCACCTGCGCGCCGCAGATTTCCGTTGCCGCTCGCACCGCCGTTAAATGCTGGCGTAGCAGCCCCGGTTTAGCGCGCCCGGCGCGGATGCCGCTCATTTCAAACGGCTGGCCGGTTATCATTGATAAACTCAGCGCCGAGCGCAAAATCTGCCCGCCGCCCTCTCCCTGTGCGCCATCCAGCGCGATGATCCTTGCCATTTTCTATCCTTTAACGCACACCACCTGCCGCAGGGCGTACATGATTTCCACCAGGTCAGACTGCGCCGCCATCACCGCATCAATATCTTTATACGCCATTGGGATCTCGTCGATCACGTCCGCATCTTTACGGCATTCGACATGCGCGGTGGCGCGAATCTGATCGTCAACGCTAAACAGTTTCTTCGCTTTCGTTCGGCTCATCACACGTCCGGCGCCGTGGCTGCACGAACAGAACGACTCTTCGTTACCCAGCCCGCGCACGATAAAGCTTTTCGCCCCCATCGAACCGGGAATGATACCGAACTCACCGCGCCGCGCCGAAACAGCCCCTTTACGCGTCACATAGATCTCTTCGCCAAAGTGCTGCTCTTTTTGCACATAGTTATGGTGGCAGTTGATCTCGTCCATATCGAGGGCGATCGGTTTTTCCACGCAGCTCTGGAGCGCCGCCAGCGCGTTTTCCATCATCGCCTCGCGGTTCAGGCTGGCGAATTGCTGCGCCCAGTGTACCGCTTTCAGGTAATCATCAAAATATTCGCTTCCTTCATTAAAATACGCCAGATCGCGGGACGGCAGCGTTTCTAACTGCTCCTGCATTTCTTGCTGCGCCAGGCCGATAAAATAGGTGCCGATGGCGTTACCGATCCCGCGCGAACCGGAGTGCAGCATGATCCATACCCGATCGGTTGCATCCAGACAGATCTCAATAAAGTGGTTACCGGTTCCCAATGTTCCCAGGTGCTTATAGTTATTGGTATTCAAAAAGCGCGGATATTTTTGCGTTAACCACTGATATCCCGCTTCCAGCTGCGCCCATTTTTCATCAACGTTGGCGGGCGGGTTTCCCCATGCGCCCACATCGCGACGCCCGCGTCCGGTGGTACGCCCGTGAGGCACAGCGGCCTCTATGGCGCTACGCAGCTCCGCCAGATTTTCCGGCAGATCGGCCGCCGTTAAGCTGGTACGCAGCGCGTTCATTCCACAACCGATATCCACGCCCACCGCCGCCGGAATAATCGCCCCTTTCGTCGGGATCACGCTACCGATGGTCGATCCTTTCCCCAAATGCACATCCGGCATAACGGCAATATGTTTGAAAATAAACGGCATTTTCGCCGTATTAATCAGTTGCTGACGGGCATCGTCTTCTACCGGTACGCCTTTGGTCCACATTTTTACCGGTGCGTTCTGGGTGGTCATCAATTCGTAATTCATCATTTTTTTCTCGTTTTAATCATTAGGGTGGCGACAAGTTTATGTGAATACACCGCTCTACCATTGAGCTACAGAGCCGGGCTCTGACGGGTCTCGAACCCGCAACAAATGTAGATCCACAGGCATTCGCCAAAATAGGGTGGCACGACAAGTTAAGGTGAATCACCCGCTCTACCGTTGAGCTACAGGGCTAAGCCCCGGCAGGGTTCGAACCTGCGTCTGGCCATACAAGGTGTAGATCCACCAGCATTCGTGCCTTCAGCGTTGCGCGACAAATTCATAGCCGGGATGATACGCATCGGGAAAGATGTAATCCCGGCCAGCATTCGCGCCGCGCTGAATACTCTTTACAGCGTCACGGCTTCAATCTCTTCCAGCCAGTGCGCGCTGCCATAGCGACCGTTAACAAAGTTATCTATCACCGTAAACACCTCGTCGCTGAAGCCGCCGACGTTCAAAATATCGCTTCGTTCCGCCGCCTGGGTGGTACCGTAAGGCAGCAGATCGATACACACCAGGCGCGCCTGCGGGTTGCGCTTTTTCAGTTCGATCCAGCATTCCATGGTGGCCGTTGAGCCATGGCGCGACTTATCAACCCACGATTCGTTATCCGACACCATAATCACCAGATCCACCCGCGCCCGCTCGTTCAACAACCTACGCAGCGGCGCGGAGCAGTTGGTGCCGCCGCCGCCAACCGCCGCCAGCTTTTGCGCGTTGTGCATAACCGACTGGCGCGCATCAAGCTGCACGTCAACCACATCGCATTCAAACGGCAGCACGCGGGCCTGCGGATGATTACGCAGCACGGCGGCGGCGATCAGCCCGGCAACGTCCACGCAGCGGATCTTACTGGTCGCCCCCTTGCGATAGCCGGTTATCGACGACTTCATCGACCCCGACACGTCCGGGCAGACCACCACATTGCCGTGAAACGGCGGAATGTTCTCCAGCGCGTACTCCATCGCCTGCGCTAAAGCCTCGCGAATAACCTGCGGCACGCCGCTTTGCAGATTGCTCCACGCCGACAGCAACTGATAAGGATAAACCCAGGACTGGCGCACCTGCGCTCTGTCCGCCAGCCGCTGCGCCACGCTGGCGGCAAGCGTTGTATTCTCAAACACGTCATGACGCGCCAGCGTATTCAAATTCATCCGCAACGTTTGCCAACTCATCCGCTGCGCCAGTTGTGCCCACTGTTCGCGACTCAGCGGCGCGTTGGTCAGCAGTAAAAACGGCACATCGGGTAAGGCCGCGCCCATGTCGCCTTCACGAAACGCCAGCAGCGCGCGCGTTTTTTCCGGCAGTTGCGTCTTATCGCACGGCTTACCAATC
This sequence comes from Salmonella sp. 32070601201500089SM, assembly GCF_017573605.1. NCBI lineage: Bacteria > Pseudomonadati > Pseudomonadota > Gammaproteobacteria > Enterobacterales > Enterobacteriaceae > Salmonella > Salmonella sp. 32070601201500089SM. The sequence goes on along the minus strand of NZ_JAGETK010000009.1, from coordinate 153,758 downwards.
AGCCAGGCGAAGAAGGCTTCCTGCCACGCCGCTTGCGGCCGTGGGTGCACCATTTTGACGATATCCGCCAGCGACGGCGCATTGCCCACCGATGCCTGCAATAAACGCTCTTCGCTGGCGTTCTGCAACCAACGCTGCACCAGCTTCTTTGGCCGCGTCCCCAGCGAGCGCCGCCCGGTCACGCCGCTGCGTAACATTTGCACAAAGTTACGCAGCATCCGGCCATTGTTGATCACCCGCGCAAATACTACCGGCAGCAGCACCGAACCACGCGCCGCCAGAATGGCGGTCAACAGCGCGGGCATATCCTTCATCATCCCGCGTTCGCGGCCATAAATCGCCAGTTGCGCTAAAAACAGATCGTCGAGATCTTTCGCCGTCGCCAGAACATCATTTAGCTGCGCCTGGCCGCTGGCATAAAAAGTCTCGTTCATGCAGCCGGTCATCACCATTTGCGCCAGTTTATGGCGCGGGGTGAAGGCAAAGGCCGCTGCGCCTTGCTGATTGCTGGCGTTGGCCAGCGGCGCGTCCCTTAACAGCGAACGGAACAAAAGTGGATTAGCCATTTGTTTTTCCCATTTCCGTTATTCTCCATGCCAGAGTTATTGCAACCAGCGTGCCAGAAAATAAATTATTTTATAATTTATTGATTTTTAAAAAATTTATTTCTTTGGTATTCAGATGAAAGAAAAATGCCTGCACGGCAGCCATTAAAAAGCGATAAAATTATCTCGTCTTTTAGAAGGAAATCTAAGATGCGAAAAACGGTGGCCTTTGATTTTGTCGGCACGGTGCTCGACTATGCAGGACGCGGCAGTCAGCGTTGGGAAAAATGGCGCCCTACTTTGTGTCTGTGCCAGCAGGAGACGCTGGTCGTTCACCGCCTGGAACTGCTGTACGATGCCCGCTCTCGCTCGCTGTTTGAAGGATTAAAGAAGGATATCGCCAGCGTCTCGCCGGAAACGGACGTCGTCGGCGTAGAAATCGCGATCCGCAACCCGTGGGACTTCGAAGAGGTTTACGCCTGCCTGCACGATTTCGCCCGCAGCCATACCTTTCATCCCGAAGATGAAGACTATCTGATTCATATCACCACCGGCACCCACGTCGCGCAGATCTGCTGGTTCCTGCTGGCGGAGGCGCGCTATCTACCGGCGCGATTAGCGCAGACCTCGCCGCCGCGCAAAAAAGATAAACCGCATAGCACGGGCGACGTGACGATTATTGACCTCGACCTCAGCCGCTACAATGACATCGCCACCCGCTTCGCCCAGGAGCGGGAGGAGACGCTCAACTTCCTGAAGTCCGGCATTGCAACCCGCAACCCGTGTTTCAACCGGATGATTGAGCAAATTGAGCGCGTCGCGATGCGCTCCCGTTCGCCAATCCTGCTCAACGGCCCGACCGGCGCGGGCAAGTCGTTTCTCGCCCGTCGCGTCTATGAACTAAAACTGGCCCGCCACCAGTTCAGCGGCCCGTTTGTCGAAGTGAACTGCGCCACCCTGCGCGGCGACACGGCGATGTCGGCGCTGTTCGGCCACGTTAAGGGGGCGTTTACCGGCGCGAGAGAGGAACGTGCGGGACTGCTGCGCAGCGCCGACGGCGGCATGTTGTTTCTTGACGAAGTGGGAGAACTGGGCGCGGATGAACAGGCCATGTTGCTGAAAGCCATTGAAGAAAAACGCTTTTACCCTTTCGGCAGCGACCAGCAGGTCAGCAGCGATTTCCAGTTGATTGCCGGCACGGTGCGCGACCTGCGCCAGCGAGTAGCGGAAGGGACATTCCGCGAAGACCTGTACGCGCGCATTAATCTCTGGACCTTCGAACTACCAGGCCTGCGTCAGCGCCAGGAAGATATTGAACCAAACCTTGACTACGAACTGGAACGCCACGCGGCGCTAACCGGCGACAGCGTGCGTTTTAATACCGAAGCGCGCCGCGCCTGGCTGAGCTTCGCCACCTCGCCGCAGGCCGCCTGGCGCGGTAACTTCCGCGAACTCTCCGCCAGCGTCACCCGCATGGCGACGCTGGCGGACAACGGGCGAATCACGGTCGAAACGGTAGACGATGAAATCGCGCGTTTGCGCTATAGCTGGAATGACCATCGCCCCTCCGCGCTCGACGGATTGCCGGGCATTGACGCAACGGCGCTGGATCTGTTTGACCGTATGCAACTGGAAAACGTCGTTGCCATCTGCCGCCAGGCGAAAACCCTTTCCGACGCCGGGCGGCAGCTATTCAACGTTTCCCGTCAGGGGAAAGCCACGGTGAATGACGCTGACCGGCTGCGTAAATACCTGGCGCGTTTTGGTCTGACGTGGGACGTTTTACAGAATTAACACAGCTCCAGTTGGATATGGTTCTCCGTCAACACCTGCATCACGCCCGGCGGCGGCAGGGTATCGGTGTAGACCGCATCGACCATACTAATACTGCCCATGTTTACCATCGCGTTACGGCCAAATTTAGAGTGATCCACCACCAGCATCACGTGGCGCGAATTTTCGATAATCGCGCGCTTGGTGCGTACCTCATGGTAGTCAAATTCCAGCAACGAGCCGTCGCTATCAATACCGCTAATACCGAGAATGCCGAAATCGAGACGGAACTGGGCGATAAAGTCCTGCGTCGCTTCGCCAATAATGCCGCCGTCGCGGCTGCGGAGTTCGCCGCCGGCGAGGATAATACGAAAATCCTCTTTCGCCATTAGCGTGTTCGCTACGTTCAAATTGTTGGTCACGATCCGCAAATTACTGTGCCCTAACAGGGCGTGCGCTACGGCTTCCGGCGTCGTGCCGATATCAATAAACAGCGTTGAACCATTGGGAATCTGGGCCGCGACTTTGCGAGCGATGCGCTCTTTTTCTTCCGTTTGCGTCGCCTTACGATCGTGCCACGGCGTGTTCACCGAGCTGGAGGGCAACGCCGCGCCGCCGTGGTGGCGCAAAATCATATTCTGTTCCGCCAGATCGTTAAGATCCCGACGAATGGTTTGCGGGCTGACAGAAAAATGCTCCACCAGCTCTTCCGTACTGACGTACCCCTGTTTTTTTACCAGTTCAATGATCGCGTCATGCCGTTGTGTTTGTTTCATGAATAATCTCTGAAAGTAACCAACCTTGCGCCGGATAGCGGCATTCGCCCTACCCGGCCTGGAAAAATATCTCGACCACAGGCCGGATACGCCTCACGTTCGTTTTCGCGCATTCAGCGTATCAACAAAGGCCATCGCTAAACCGACGATAAGCCCGGCGATGTGCGCGCCGTTCGCCATAGACATGCCAAACCAGTCAAACCAACCAGCGACTATCCACAATAATGCAAAAATAATTAAGCCGCGCTGGAGGTAAATTCCGCTTTGCGGATCGCGCTCTCCACGCAGCCACACGTAGCCCATCAGCGCATAGACGACGCCAGACAGCCCGCCAAACCACGGGCCGCTAAATTTCTGCTGTACATAGCCGCTTAGCAGCGCGCTTATCACCGTAATGACGATTAATTTACCGCTGCCCAGGCGCTTCTCTACCGCCCCGCCGAGATACCACCACCACAGCAGGTTAAAAAGAATATGCATCAGTGAGAAGTGCATAAAGATATGGGTGAAGTAGCGCCAGACTTCAAATTTTAAAACCGGATCGAACGGCCACGCCAGCCATACCATCACCGTCTGATCGCCGATGAGACTCATCGCGATATAGACCAGCACGCAGGCGAGCATCACGATCCAGGTAACAGGGCCGGCTCGTTCACGCAGCGTGGCGAGAAAGGGAAAACGGCGGTAGCGTAGCCCGCTGTTAGTCTGCCCGGACTGCCAGCTAGCCGCCAGATAACGCGGATCGCCGGGATTTTCTATAAACCGCGCCAGCTCGACCCGCACACGTTCAGCCTGCGATTCATCCGCCAGCCAGATATCGCTTTGATTATGTTGCTGAATAGTAAGAATGACGCCCTGGGTGGCCATGTAATCAACAAATGCCTGCGCCACGCGAGGATTCGCAAAGGAAGTAATCATCAACATTATTGCTGTCGCTTAGTCCATACAAAAGAAGACAGTATATATACCCTTCTCGTCGGAGGCTGCATCTTTATGGGATTACGCGCCATTCGCGACATCGGCAGGGAAACGGCGATGCCAGGCCTCAAACCCGCCGTCAATGCTGTAAACCGCATCATAGCCTTGCTGGAGCAGATACTGCGCGGCGCCTTTACTACTGTTGCCGTGATAGCACATTACCATCACGGCGGTATCGAAACCATGCTCACGCATAAACGCGCCCAGCGTATCGTTAGTCAAGTGAAACGCCTGCGGCGCATGACCCATGGCATAACTTTGCGGATCGCGAATATCGACCAGCACCGCCGCGCCCTGGTGCAGTTTCTGATACGCCTCTTCTACAGTGATACATTCAAATTGTTCCATGAATCGCTCTTTCATTATTGCCGGTGAAGCCAATTAAGGCATTTTATCGCCCAGTGTACGTTGACGGAGTAGCTTAACGCCATAATGTTATACATATCACTCTAAAATGTTTTTTCGATGTTACCAATAGCGCGTTTCTTTGCTATTATGTTCTATAACGAACATTTTTGAACTTTAACGAAAGTGCAAGAGGGCAGCATGGAAACCAAAGATCTGATCGTGATAGGCGGGGGCATTAACGGTGCAGGCATCGCGGCTGATGCCGCCGGACGCGGTTTGTCCGTACTCATGCTGGAAGCGCAGGATTTGGCCTGCGCAACCTCTTCCGCCAGTTCGAAACTTATCCACGGCGGCTTACGCTACCTTGAGCACTACGAGTTCCGTCTGGTCAGCGAAGCGCTGGCAGAACGTGAAGTGCTGTTGAAAATGGCGCCGCACATCGCCTTCCCGATGCGTTTTCGTCTGCCGCACCGCCCGCATTTACGTCCGGCCTGGATGATCCGTATCGGTCTGTTTATGTACGATCACCTCGGCAAACGTACCAGTTTACCCGGTTCCACCGGTGTGCGGTTTGGCGCAGATTCGGTGCTCAAACCGGAAATCGTGCGCGGATTCGAATATTCCGACTGCTGGGTAGACGATGCGCGTCTGGTGCTGGCTAACGCACAGATGGTGGTGCGTAAAGGCGGCGAAGTCCTTACCCGTACTCGCGCAACCGCCGCTCGTCGGGAAAATGGCCTGTGGATTGTCGAAGCGGAAGATATCGACACCGGTAAAAAATATGTCTGGCAGGCGCGCGGACTGGTTAACGCCACCGGACCGTGGGTCAAACAGTTCTTCGACGAAGGGATGCACCTGCCGTCACCGTATGGCATCCGCCTGATCAAAGGCAGCCATATCGTCGTGCCGCGCGTCCATAATCAGAAGCAGGCGTATATTCTGCAAAACGAAGATAAGCGTATCGTCTTTGTCATTCCGTGGATGGAAGAGTTTTCGATCATTGGCACAACCGATGTCGAATATAAAGGCGATCCGAAAGCGGTAAAAATTGAAGAGAGCGAAATTAATTACCTGTTGAAGGTCTATAACGCGCACTTCCAGAAACAACTGGGGCGCGATGACATCGTCTGGACGTACTCCGGCGTCCGTCCGCTGTGCGATGATGAGTCCGACTCACCGCAGGCGATCACTCGCGATTATACCCTTGATATTCATGATGAAAACGGCAAAGCGCCGCTGCTTTCCGTGTTTGGCGGTAAGCTCACGACCTACCGTAAGCTGGCCGAACATGCGATGGAAAAACTGGCGTCTTATTATCCAGGCATCGGGCCGGCATGGACCAAAACGTGCGTACTGCCCGGCGGCGACATCGACGGCAGCCGCGAAGATTACGCGGCGAAGCTGCGTCGTCGTTATCCGTTCCTGACGGAATCGCTGGCGCGCCACTATTCGCGCACTTACGGCAGCAACACGGAGTGGATTCTCGGCGAAGCCACGTCGCTGCTTGATTTAGGCGAAGATTTCGGTCATGAGTTTTACGAAGCGGAACTCAAGTACCTGGTGGATCACGAATGGGTGCGCCGTACTGAAGATGCTATCTGGCGTCGCACCAAAGAAGGCATGTGGCTGACCGCCGAACAGCAGTCCCGCATCACCCAGTGGCTGGCGGCGTATGTTGAGAAACACCAACTTTCACTGGCGTCGTAATAAAATCCGGGGCGGTTTATACCGCCCTTTTTCGCCACATACCGCATTCACTCGCCGGATTTTGTACAGCCGGGCATATGATTAGTAATACGGTAGCGATCGACACTTATTTTGGTAATAAAGAAGGGTTTTGCCCGCGCTTCGCTATTCCAGAGAGTTTTCCCCGTTTTACACCAGCTTTTATGAGGAAAGTTGGCATAATGAACCACGCTCTCCTCCCCCAGCACGCTTTCAAAATGCGCGCGTTTATCACCGTCGGCCACGCTAAAGTCAGCATAAAAAAGATTGCTGTCCAGGTTAAACGTCATTTCTATTTCACTGGCGGAAGATGGAAAGAACACAGGTAGCCAGGTCCAGATACCGGATTGCTCGGGTATAGCGGCATAATCAGGAAAATAGCTTACCTGGCGATCATCGCAGGCGGTCAGCACAGCGACGATGATTAATGCTGCGCCACACCGGAGGACCTGATTAATCAGCTCAGCAACAATATCTTTATGCCACGAAGTGGATTCACGCCGTGCAATACGAATATCAGCGCCGCTGGCCGGGTCTACGCCTACCCGTTCCACATATAATTTAACATCTTCCATTTAGTCCCTTTATTTCGCGGCCGGATACAGCGGCACATATCCCACATCCTGCACCAACTGCTGCCCCTGCGGGCTTAGAAACCAGTCCACCAGCTTTTGTGTTTCCGCTGTGGGGTGTTCACGGGTGACCATATAAACATCAACCGTGTACGGGTAACTGCCGTTACGAATATTTTCAACCGTCGGCGCAACATCGTTTATCGCCAGTAATTTAATCTCTTTATTGCTGTGCATCTGCGTAGCGTAATAACGAAAGGTATAGCCAATGGCGTTGTGCGTATTGCGATACTCAGCCACGATATCCACCATTTCCCCCATCGCGGTTGCCACTGATGTTGTTTGCGCTGGCATCAGCTTTGTTTCTTTCATTACCTTCGCCAGCATCGCCGTTTGGCTGCCAGAGTTTTCCGGTCGCTGCCAGGGCTTAATGTCGATTGCCTCTCCGCCTACCTCATTCCAGTGGGTGATTCTTCCGCTAAAAATGCCGCGAATTTGTACATCACTCAACGATGACACGGGATTGTTTTGGTTGACGATAAACACAAACGCTTCACGTGCAAAGGGGGTGTAAACCAGTTTTACGCCACTGGCCTCGGCCAATTGCTTTTGAGCAGTGGAAGGCTGGGCGACAAAAATAAGATCGGCATTGCCGTTAAGGATATTTTGATAGGCTTCAATGGTTCCCTGGTTTTCAAGGTAGTCTTCAGGGCAGATATCATCCGGAAAGCGCGTAAGCGCATAAAAAGCCGAGGCGTATAACGGCAAGCCAGCCGTTGCGCCATCGAGCCGCGGCCAATTTTGGGTGAGCAGAAGTGTCGGTTCATCGCGCAGCCCGGTTAGCTTGTTGCCCCATGTGTGCGCCTGATAATCGCGGAAATAAAGATATTCACTGCTCTCGGGAGCGGGATACTTCACGGCATAAAGATGTGACTGGTATACGGCACAGCTCCCGAAAAACAGCAGGCAAATCACCAGCAGATTACGACAAGTGTAGCCCGCACCGCCGCGTAGCACTCCCCAACGCGCACCTCCATACCCTAATGCAAAACAGAGCTGCGAGCCAACCGGGATGAGCAACACTGCCCATACCCAGCCATTGAAAAAGGATATTACGCTGGGTACTAACCAAAGCGTTTGCACTACCTGGGCGATGGGTTTACGCCCTATCGCGCGAATATTAAGATCGGTGAGAAACATCAGGATGACCCACCCCATCAGCACCACCAGAGCGGGCATAAGCAGGCAGCAATCACGCCATTCTGGATTTACCTCTGATGCATTTCCCTTTCCCCATATCCGGCCACAAAGAAAAATTAACCCTGCGCCCAGAAGCGCTACCGGGATAATGGTCGCCTTCTCAATAGATTGCGCGACGGGGATACTATTTTCAAGAACGCTAATGCACGCCCACATTCCCCCCACGATAATCGTAATAATGTTCACCAGCAGCGGCACGCCGATAAACGCCATTATGATTGACAAAAAAAGCCAATTAGCATTTTTCATTTTTCTATCCGCTAATCCCTGCGATAGCGGAAGTATAAACCCGGTAGTCCTGAGCACCCCCCATGCATTTTTCTGAAATCGCGACGTTAAAACATTCACGATAGCGGCAGACAGAAGTTGAAAGTTCCGGCTGCCGTTTTTTATTTACAGGCTCACATTAACCTGCAAGATCGATCTTTTTCCGCGCCTGCCCAACAGCATCGGCGGCCCGCAATGCCGCCTGCACAGCCTCCGGCGTAATGGTAAACGGCTCGTTGTGCATCGTTTCCCCAGTTTGACAAGACGCCCTGGCAACGGCCAGCAGTTCATCAACGCTAACGCCAGCCAGACCAATATCCGCCAGCGTGGTGGGCAAGCCTATATCTTCACAAAATTGATAAACCTCCTCGATAAGCTCAGGCGCTCTATCGGTGAGCATAAGCATTGCCAGCGTGCCAAACGCAACCTTTTCCCCATGCCAGTATTTGTGCGTGGCGGGCAGTACTGTCAGACCGTTATGAATGGCGTGCGCCGCCGCCAGCCCACCGCTTTCAAAACCAAGCCCGGATAATAGCGTATTCGCTTCGATAACATGTTCGAGCGCCGGAGTAACCTGATGTTGTTCACAGGCAAGTTTCGCCAGGCGTCCATAGCGCATTAAGGTGGTGTAGCAAAAGCGCGCCAGCTCAAATGCGGTCATCGGTCCTGGCCTGGTGGTCATATTGCCGGCCCCTTTGATGCGGCAATCTTCCGCTTCAAACCAGGTTGCCAGCGCATCGCCTATCCCGGAAACCAAAAAGCGTACCGGCGCGGCAGCAATAATACTGCTGTCCACCAGCACAAGCGTCGGGTTACGTGGAATCATCAGGTAGCGTTTGAATTTCCCTTCTGGCGTATAGATAACAACCAGTGAACTGCACGGCGCATCCGTTGAGGCCAGAGTAGGAACCACGGCAATAGGCAGCCGCAGGCTGGCGCCGGTTGCTTTTGCCGTATCCAGGGTTTTCCCGCCCCCCATACCAACAATCACATCGGCGCCAATTTCCTGCGCGCGTGCGGAGATGCGAGCAATTTCCTCATCACTGCACTCGCTACTGAACACTTCGATATCAAATTCAATCACCCCGTGCAGTGCTGTTGCAACTGTATCCCGGTAGGTGTTGTGAACAACAGGATCCTGCAAAATCAGCGCCTTATGACCGAGTGCGGCCAATTCCTGCGGGAGATGCGTTGTCAACGCTCCTTTACCCTGAACATATCGTGACGGAAAGATCGCGGTAGTAACCATTGTTTCTCCTTAAAAAGCATTAAAGTTCAATATACAGAACACAAATTCCACATAAAGAATTTAATGCTGTTTACTCTGAACGCACAATGACCAGGTGAGAGCATAATCTTATCCTGTGAGGCAGCGCACAATTTTGGCTATGTATTAGACCGATGAGCAGTTTCCATTGGGTTATCCGCTCTTTCTCACCTTATCTCCGTTCATTTTTGAAGCAAATCACAAAATATAACCTTCCTTAGAGTATGGAATTGACGCTGTATGAATACGTCGGCATAGTGTCAATATGCAGAACAGCAGTTCCATATACAGAACACATTTTTGATACTAAAGGGATGCAATGATGAGCATTGAAATAGAGAAACCGACCACACGAGGGCGCTGGCTGCATATTATTCCAGCCACGATCCTCGTTTATATCGTGGCCTATATGGACAGGACCAATATCGCCATTGGGATAGCAGGCGGCATGGATGAAGATTTAGGCATGACGGCTTCTTTTGCCGGTCTGGTCGCCGGGATCTTCTTTATTGGTTATATCTTCCTGCAAATTCCCGGCGGTCAGATAGCCGAGCGGCTAAGCGCCAAAAAGTTAATTGCCTGGACAATCGTCGCCTGGGGGGGCTTTGCCCTGCTGACCGGTTTTGTTCAGACACCGACGCAGTTGTTGATTATCCGCTTTGTGCTCGGCGTGGCGGAAGGTGCTGTGTATCCCGCCATTCTGGCGCTGATTGGCCACTGGTTCCCAAATGAGGAGCGCGCCAGGGCTATCGCCTATTTCCAGATGAACCTGGCCGTCGCTTCTATTATTACCGGGCCGCTTTCCGGCTGGCTTATTGAAACCTACGGCTGGCGGGAGATGTTTATCATCGAAGGCTTGCTCTCTCTGGGACTGCTCTTTGTCTGGCTACCTTTGGTTTCCGATCACCCGCATCAGGCAAAGTGGCTGGATCCGAAAGAGCGCGCCTGGATCGAACAAAAATTGCTGGCCGATCGCGCGTTGAGTATTGGCGGAGAGCAAAGCAGCATTCGCGGCGTATTAAAAAGCATCAACCTGTGGAAGCTTGTCGGTATCTATTTCTTCGTACAGGTCGGCTTCTATGGCTTCGCGCTATGGATGCCAAATCTGATTAAACACCTGACCGGCAGCGGCATGACCATCGTTGGGGTACTCACCGCGGCACCTTACGTTCTGTGCATTATCGGTCAGTATTACATCGCCAAATGGTGTGATAAAACGATGAATCGCCGCCTTTACACGGCTATTCCTCTGCTGGGTTTCGCGGTCTGTCTCGCCCTCTCCTTATTACTGAAAGATAACGTCTGGCTCGCCTACGGCATGATGGTTATTTGCGGGTTCTTCCTGCAAGCCTATGCCGGTCCATTCTGGACGCTGCCGCCATTACTCTTCGCCCCCAACGTTCTGGGCGGCGTGCGCGGCACGATCAACGCCCTGGGCAACATTGGCGGCTTTATCGGTCCGTACCTCGTCGGGCTGTTAACGGTGACGTTCTCGCAAACAGCAGGAATGACCGTACTGGTTGCCGCCCTGCTTATCGCCGTTGGACTGCTTTTCAGCTTACCTTCTGTTACCGCTCGTCCTGCAGGTAGCAGCAACACACCTAACACCTCGACGCCGGGTGCGTCACTTAAACAGGAAGGAATCGCCAAATGAGCCAAAAATGTCAACATGCTCGCGACCTGTGGTCGCAGCTCGACGCCCTGCGTCTTGGAATGAATTACAGCAAAGAAGATGTCAATAAACTGCAGGTCCTGGTGGATGATTGCTATGGCGAAAGTCATCCGGGCAGTTTCCATCTTAACCAACTGGGCGATGAAGCCGTGCTGGGTGTTCATGAAAGCGGCGGTCGCGCGGTCCGTCACCATGTAACGGATATCTGCGACGGCTGGGGTCAGGGCCACGATGGGATGAACTACATACTGGCATCTCGAGAAGCTATTGCCAACATGGTCGAAATTCATGCCTCAGTGGTGCCTTATGATGCCGGTATTCTGATCTCAAGCTGCGATAAATCTATCCCGGCGCATCTGATTGCCGCCGCACGCCTGAACCTGCCGCTGCTGCATATTCCTGGCGGTTCTATGCGTCCGGCACCGAATATGAGTACTTCTGACCTCGGCGGGATCACTGCTAAGTTGAAGAAAGGCGAAATCGGCATTCAGCAAGTGGAAGCCATGCAGCAATGCGGTTGCCCCACCGCCGGAGCCTGCCAGTTTATGGGAACGGCCAGTACCATGCAGTGCATGTCGGAGGCATTGGGGCTGGCCCTGCCAGGCAGCGCTTTGCTGCCATCGACCCTGGCGGAAATTCGCCGCGTTGCCAGAACTGCAGGCCACCAGGCGCTGTATCTGGCGGAGAAAAATATCACCACCCATAAGATCCTGACTCCTGCGGCGTTTGAAAATGCTATCAAAGTCCATGCTGCTATTGGTGGCAGCACCAATGCGATGATCCACCTTCCGGCCATCGCTCATGAACTTGGATGGGAGCTGAAGCCCGAACTGTTTGATCGGATCAATAACGAAATCCCTTATCTGACCAATATTCAGCCCAGCGGTGAATACGTTACCGAAATGATGTGGTTCGCTGGCGGCGTGCCAATGGTGCAATGGTATCTGCGCGATTATCTGGATCTTGATGTTCTTACCGTGACTGGCCGTACGCTCGGCGACAACCTGGAAATGCTCCATCAATCTGGCTTCTTTACCCGCAACCACGGTTACCTCAACAATTACAAAGTCAGTCCGGAGGAGGTGATCCGTAAACCAGAAAATGCCACCAAAAAAGGGTCGATTGCGGTACTGAAAGGCAACATCGCGCCTGAAGGAGCGGTCATTAAATACGCGGCCTGTGCGCCGGATATGCACCACCATACCGGTCCTGCTCGGGTCTTTAACTCCGAAGAAGACGCTCAGCAGGCCATCATCCATAACCATATCGAACCCGGCGACGTCATTTTCATTCGCTACGAAGGCGCAAAAGGCTCTGGCGCACCGGAAATGCTGATGACAACCGATGCCATCGTGTATGACAAACGCCTCGACGGAAAAGTCGCATTGATTACCGACGGTCGTTTCTCTGGAGCGACCAGCGGGCCATGTGTCGGACACGTCTCGCCAGAAGCCGCTGATGGCGGGCCGATTGCCCTGGTGGAAGATGGTGATTTAATCGAAATGGATGTGAAAGGCCGCAAGCTCAATATTGTAGGGATCGACGGGATGCCTAAAACAGAAGAGGAAATACGCCGCTGTCTTGAAGAGCGTCGAGCAAGCTGGAAGAAACCTGATTATTCAAACCGTCGCGGCGTCTTTAAACAGTTCACCGCTAATGCAACATCATTAATGGCCGGAGCCTGGCTTAAATAATATCCCTGGCGGGCTACGGCTCGCCTGTTTTAAGGATCAATACATGACTCAGATTACGAAATTTCACGGCGTATTTCCGCCAGTTCCGACCATTGTTAATGCGCAGGGAGAGTTAGATAAAGTCGGCATGGCAACCTTGCTGGATCATCTTATTGCAAGCAAGGTCAATGGCGTATTACTGCTGGGCAGTGGAGGGGAATTTTGCCATATGACCAATGCGCTGCGTCTGGAAACCGCAGAGTTTTGCGTCCGTCATATTAACCGCCGTATTCCAGTACTATTAGGTATTAGCAGCACCAGCACGCAGGAAGTGATTGAGTATGGTCAGCATGCCGACCGACTCGAAGTCGATGCCGTGCTGGTACTCAATCCCTACTATGCCAGATTGACCGATGAGTATATTTATCATCATTTCAAAACCGTGGCTAATAACATAAAAAGCCCGGTGATTCTCTACAACTTTCCAGCATTGACGGGACAGGACCTTAGCGTTGATTTAATTACCCGGTTGGCGCAAGATCACCCCAATATTATCGGCATTAAGGATACCGTTGATAATATCAGCCATATTCGTGAAATCATCAATAATGTCAGGCCAGTGCGTCCGGACTTCGTTATTTTCTCCGGCTATGATGAATATATGATGGATACGCTTATCTTAGGCGGCAACGGCGGGATCCCAGCGACAGCGAACTTTGCGCCGCAGCTAACCTGCGGGATCTACCGCGCGTGGTGTGAAAAAGAGTATGAGACCATGTTCGGATTACAGCGCAGGCTGTCCGCGCTTTCCACTATTTACAGCCTGGATTCACCTTTCTTCGGGATAATCAAAAAGGCAATTCAGCTTAGCGGAGTCGATATTTCAACTCATGTAATGCCCCCCGTTTTGCCGGCAAATGAAGAACATATTTCGAATTTGAAGCAGATCTTACAGCGTGCGGGACTTTAAGCGATGACGAAAGCGGGCTTCTTGCCCGCTATGTCTTTTTATTTCAGCACATCAGACGCGTCAGGCTACGGCTGGCATCCATCATCAGCGTAGCAAGCGACTCGCGTTTATCATCGGGGATCTGGAACGTAACGCCGGATACGCTCAGGGCGGCGATCACTTTCCCCTGCGTATTGAATACCGGCACCGCAATGCAGCGCACGCCAAGGGAGTCTTCTTCGTTATCATAACCCCAGCCGCGACGGCGAATTCCTGCTAACTCCTGCTTAAGGATATTCACATCTGTGATCGTCGTATCCGTAAAACGCGTTAATATCTGATCTGGAGGCAGCAACTCCTCCAGCTCTTCCCCGCTAAGCCATGCAATCAGCACCTTCCCCAGCCCTGAGCTATGTAATGAGAGGCGCTTGCCCTCCCAGCTTCGAATCACAATAGCCTGTGGGCTTTCGACTTTCAGAAGATAAATGGGGGCATCGCCCTCCAGAACGCCAAGATGGCAGGTCAGGCCGGTGTTATCGCGAATCTCTTCAAGAATCGGTAACGCGATTTTTTTAATGTCATACTGTTCCGCCGCTTTATTACCTAATTCATACAGGCGTAGCCCCAGATAATACTTGTCTTTTTCCTGGCGTAATAACCCATGCTCCACCATGCCGTTGAGCAAAGATGAGGTACTGCTTTTCGCAATCCCTGAATTTTGATGGATCTGGGTAAACGTTGCGCCATCGCACTCCAGAAGGTAAGCAAATACGCGCATAATTTTATCGAGAGCCGGAATAGATGTCGTAATCTTTTTCATATTATTATCAATTAATTATGGATTTTTCTGCTAATACTATACACCAGTACTCAACCCTTTTTCCATGACAGAGACCAAGTGCCGCTAACAGATTCAGCAGACGAATATCGGCATACCCCCCGAATATACCACGATAAAAAACGGGGCCGTTTGGCCCCGTTCTCAAGCGTTAAACCGCTACAACCGCACCGGATCAATATGCCAGATATTTTCGGCATACTCTTTGATGGTTCTGTCCGATGAGAAGTAGCCCATATTGGCAATGTTGAGCATCGCTTTCGTCGTCCACTCTTCCGGGCGACGATACAACTCATCCACCTTATCCTGGCAGTCCACGTAGCTGCGGTAGTCCGCCAGCACCTGATAGTGATCGCCAAAGTTAATCAGCGAATCTACCAGATCGCGGTAACGGCCTGGCTCTTCCGGATTAAAGACGCCGCTACCAATCTGCGTCAGTACCTGATGTAGCTCTTCATCTTTTTCATAATAGTCGCGAGGCTTATAACCCTGCCTGCGCAATGCTTCCACCTCTTCGGCAGTATTACCGAAGATAAAGATATTCTCCTCGCCGACATGCTCCTGCATCTCTACGTTCGCGCCATCCAGCGTACCAATGGTGAGCGCGCCGTTCAGGGCAAATTTCATATTACTGGTGCCGGAAGCTTCTGTCCCTGCCAGCGAAATCTGCTCAGACAGGTCGGCAGCGGGAATGATCACCTGCGCCAGGCTGACGCTGTAGTTCGGGATAAACACTACTTTCAGCTTGTCGCCAATCTGCGGATCGTTGTTAATCACTTTCGCCACGTCGTTGATCAGATGAATAATGTGTTTTGCCATGTAATAGGCGGAAGCCGCCTTACCGGCAAAAATATTCACCCGCGGCACCCAGTCGGCCTCCGGATTTTCTTTAATGCGGTTATAGCGGGTAATGACATGCAGCACGTTCATCAGCTGACGTTTGTACTCGTGAATACGCTTGATCTGCACGTCAAACAGCGCCTTCGGGTTAACCACCACATTAAGCTGCTGCGCTATCACTACCGCCAGCCGTTTTTTATTTTCCAGCTTCGCCTGACGCACCGCATGATTGACCAGCGGATAATCACAATGCTGCTTCAGCTCGCTGAGCTGACTAAGATCGGTACGCCAGGTACGACCAATATTCTCATCCAGCACGTCAGACAGCGGCGGGTTTGCCAGCGCCAGCCAGCGGCGCGGCGTAACGCCGTTAGTGACGTTACAAAAACGGGTCGGAAAAATCTTCGCAAAATCCGCGAACAGCGACTGCACCATCAGGTTGGAATGGAGTTCAGAAACGCCGTTGACTTTATGGCTGACCACCACCGCCAGCCAGGCCATCCGTACCCGGCGGCCGTTCGACTCATCAATAATCGACGCGCGTCCAAGCAGGCTGGTATCGTTGGGATATTGCTCCTGCAACGTTTTCAGGAAATAGTCGTTAATCTCGAAGATAATCTGCAGGTGACGGGGCAGAATTTTCCCCAGCATATCGACGGGCCAGGTTTCCAGCGCCTCGCTCATCAACGTATGGTTGGTGTAAGAGAAGACCTGACAGCACACCTCAAACGCGTCGTCCCAGCTAAATTTATGTTCATCAATCAGCAGGCGCATCAGCTCCGGAATTGACAGCACCGGATGCGTATCATTGAGGTGAATGGCGATTTTATCCGCCAGATTCTCATAGGTTTTATGCAGTTGATAATGACGGTGCAGGATATCCTGCACCGTCGCCGAGACCAGAAAATACTCCTGACGCAGGCGTAGCTCTCGTCCGGAATAGGTGGAATCGTCCGGATAGAGCACCCGTGAAACGTTCTCAGAGTGGTTTTTATCTTCCACCGCCGCAAAGTAGTCGCCCTGGTTGAATTTACCGAGGTTGATTTCACTACTGGCCTGCGCATTCCACAGCCGCAGTGTGTTAGTGGCGTCGGTGTCGTAACCGGGGATGATCTGATCATACGCGACGGCCAGAATCTCTTCCGTCTCAATCCAGCGCGCTTTTTTACCTTCCTGCTGAATGCGCCCGCCAAAAAGCACCTTATAGCGCGTATTGTGGCGCTTGAACTCCCACGGGTTGCCATATTCCAGCCAGTAATCCGGAGACTCTTTTTGCCGCCCGTCGACAATATTCTGCTTAAACATGCCGTAATCGTAGCGAATGCCGTACCCGCGGCCCGGTAATCCTAGCGTCGCCAGCGAGTCCAGGAAGCAAGCCGCCAGCCGTCCTAAGCCGCCGTTGCCAAGCCCTGGGTCATTCTCTTCATCGATCAGCTCTTCGAGATCTAAGCCCATGGCCTCCAGCGCGCCTTTAACGTCGTCATAAATGCCCAACGAGAGCAGCGCGTTAGAGAGAGTACGACCAATCAAAAACTCCATCGACAGGTAATAAACCTGCCGGGTTTCCTGCGATAATTGGGCTCGATTAGAACGCAGCCAGCGCTCCACCAGACGATCGCGCACCGCGAACAACGTGGCGTTCAGCCATTCGTGTTTATTGGCAATGACCGGGTCTTTACCAATCGTAAACATCAGCTTATAGGCAATAGAATGCTTAAGCGCCTCAACGCTGAGAGTGGGCGATGCATAAGTAAACGGAGCATTCATATAAATGATTCCTGGATGACTATTTCAAGCGATAGTACAGCTCGCGGTATGATTTCGCGGCAACTTGCCAGCTAAAATCCATCGCCATCGCCTGCCGTTGTACAAACCGCCAAAGCGAAGGCCGTGACCACAACACAAAAGCACGCCGAATCGCGCGTAGCAACGACCAGGCGTTACTGTCTTCGAAGACAAAACCGCTGGCGATACCGTCCGCCAGATTTTCCAGCGAACTGTCGGAGACCGTATCGGCCAACCCCCCGGTACGCCGCACCAGAGGCAGCGTGCCATACTTTAAGCCATATAACTGCGTTAAGCCGCACGGTTCGAAACGACTGGGCACCAGAATAACGTCCGCGCCCCCCATAATGCGATGCGAGAAAGCTTCGTGATAGCCGATCTGTACGCCAACCTGCCCTGGGTGTTCCGCCGCCGCCGCGAGGAACCCTTCCTGAAGCACCGGATCGCCCGCGCCGAGTAGCGCCAACTGCCCGCCCTGCTCCAGCAGCCCCGGTAACGCCTCCAGCACCAGATCCAGACCTTTCTGGTTGGTCAGACGGCTTACCACGGCGAACAGCGGCACTTTGTCGTTAACCTTCAACCCCATCGCAATTTGTAGCTGACGTTTGTTTTCCGCCTTCTCTTCCAGGGTATCGCGCGTGTAGCGCGACGCCAGCAGCAGATCGGATTCCGGGTTCCAGATCTTCTCATCCACGCCGTTCAGTATGCCGGACAAGCGCCCTTCCAGATGACGCTGACGCAGCAGGCCTTCCATACCATAAGCAAACTGCGGTTCAGTAATTTCACGCGCATAGGTCGGGCTCACCGCCGTTATATGGTCGGCATAGTACAAACCGGCCTTCAAAAAGGAGAGTTGTCCGTTGAACTCCAGCCCATGCATATTAAAGAATGACCACGGCAGTTCGATGTCATCCATATGCTTTGCATAAAACATGCCTTGATAGGCCAGGTTGTGTACGGTAAAGACCGATTTCGCCGGCCGCCCGCGCGCCGCCAGATAGGCGGGCGCCAGCCCGGCGTGCCAGTCATGGGCGTGCACCACGTCGGAGCGCCAGAATGGATCAAGTCCGCAGGCCATTTCACAGCCGACCCACCCTAACAGGGCAAAGCGCAGCACGTTATCGGTATAGGCATATAAATTCGTATCGTGATAGGGACTGCCTGGACGCTCGTACAGATGCGGCGCGTCGATCAGATAAATGCCCACGCCGTTATAATGCCCGAACAGCAGCGATATCTTACCTGCGAAAGTATCGCGGCGGCTCACCACATGCGCGTCGGATATCCCCCGACGGATATCGGGAAATCCTGGAAGCAGAACGCGAACATCAACACCATCCGCAATTTGTGCCGCAGGCAACGCGCCTATCACATCCGCCAGCCCCCCAGTCTTCAGCAGGGGGAACATCTCTGAACATACATGTAAAACCTGCATTATCGCTCCTGTTTGACCTGCAGTTTGCGCAGCATTTCACGCGTGACCAGTACAATACCTTCTTCTGAACGGTAGAAACGACGAGCGTCCTCTTCCGCATTTTCACCAATCACCATGCCTTCCGGGATAATACAGGCACGGTCAATAACACAGCGACGTAAACGGCAGGAGCGCCCTACCCAAACCTCAGGTAACAACACTGCCGAATCAATATTACAAAAAGAATTTATTCTCACCCGTGGGAAGAGCACAGATTGCACCACCACCGAACCGGAGATAATGCAGCCGCCGGAGACCAGCGAGTTCAGCGTCATACCGTGGCTACCGGAGCGGTCCTGCACGAATTTCGCAGGCGGTAGCGATTCCATATGCGTACGGATAGGCCAGTTCTGGTCATACATATCCAGCTCCGGCGTCACCGAGGCTAAATCCAGGTTCGCCTTCCAGTAAGCTTCCAGCGTACCTACATCGCGCCAGTACGGTTCGGCTTGTGGATCGGACTGCACGCAGGAGAGCGGGAAAGGATGCGCGTAAGCCATACCTTCGCGGGTGATTTTGGGGATAATGTCTTTACCGAAATCGTGGCTGGAAGCGTCATCTTTATCGTCTGCCGCCAGCAATTCATACAGGTAATCGGCGTCAAAAACGTAAATGCCCATACTGGCCAGCGATTTGCTGGCGTCACCAGGCATTGCGGGGGGATTCGCCGGTTTTTCGACAAAATCAATAATCTTGTCGCTTTCATCGACCGCCATCACGCCGAACGCCGTCGCTTCTTTGATCGGCACCGGCATACAGGCCACCGTGCAACGCGCGCCCTTTTCAACGTGATCGATCAACATACGCGAGTAGTCCTGCTTATAGATATGATCGCCTGCCAGGATGACGACATATTCCGCTTTATAGCGACGAATAATATCCAGGTTCTGGGTCACCGCGTCTGCCGTGCCGCGATACCAGTTTTCGCCCTTCATACGCTGTTGAGCTGGCAGCAGATCGACAAATTCGTTCATCTCTTCGCTAAACAGTGACCAGCCGCGCTGAATATGCTGCACCAGCGTATGGGACTGATACTGAGTGATCACGCCGATACGGCGAATCCCGGAGTTCAGACAATTAGATAAGGCAAAATCGATGATGCGGAACTTCCCACCAAAGTGGACGGCTGGTTTGGCGCGTTTGTTCGTTAAATCTTTTAGACGCGTGCCGCGGCCGCCGGCCAGGATTAGGGCAACAGATTTCAATGGCAGCTGGCGCGCCAACATTACACGATCGTTCTTCTCTAAACTCACCATGATTAACTCCTTTTTTATCCTCTCTGGAACACACACAGTCCATGCGCAGGTCCCTGCCAGACCGCCGTTATCACCGGATTATCCTCTCCAGCGAATGGGGGAACGGCGCGCCATTCCCCTTCGGGTAAAACTATATCTGTCACCTCAAGCGTGGCATTTATCGCAATCAGAAAACGGTCCGACAACAGAATTTGCATCAGCTTAGGCCCGTTTTGCCACTCATCCGCACTCAAGGGTTGCGCGTTTTTATTTAGCCAACGCACGTTGCCATCGCCTTCTTCCCACCAGCTATCGCCGGTTAAAGCCGGTATCTGCTGACGCAAACGAATCAGCGCGGCGGTAAACGTGGTTAACCCACGATTTGCCTGCTGCCAGTCCAGCCAGGTTAAGGCATTATCCTGACAGTAGGCGTTATTGTTGCCGTGCTGGCTATGGCCGTGTTCATCGCCTGCCAGCAGCATCGGCGTTCCCTGAGAGAGCAGTAGCGTCGCCAGCAGGGCATGAATGCTGTCGCGCCGCCGCTCCATTAAATCAAGCGGACCGCCTAATCCTTCTTTACCATGATTGTCGCTGTAATTGCTGTTGGTGCCGTCGCGATTTTCCTCACCGTTCGCCTCATTGTGTTTCTGATTGAAACAGACGCAGTCCCGGAGCGTAAAACCGTCATGCGCCGTGAGCAGATTGACAGAGGCGCCGGGCGCGCGGCCATTGCGTTTAAACACATCGCTGGAAGCGGCGAAACGACAGGCAAACTCCCCGGTCGTCAGGTTACGCGGCAACCAGAATCGGCGGGCCGCATCGCGAAAATGATCGTTCCACTCGGCAAACGGTGGCGGAAAATTCCCGACCTGATAGCCGCCCTCGCCAATATCCCACGGTTCAGCAATCAGCTTGACCGTTGATAACACAGGACACGCTTTAATCGCGGCGAACAGCGGCGCATCCTGGCGAAACGTCGGCGTGCGCCCCATGACGGACGCCAAATCAAAACGAAAACCATCGACATGACAGGTTTCCACCCAATAGCGCAAACACTCGCACGCGTATTCCACCACGCCGGGATGGCTTAAATTGAGCGTGTTGCCGCACCCCGTCCAGTTGTGATAATCGCCATCGTCCCTTATCCAATAATAGCTACGGTTATCAATTCCGCGCAGAGAGAAGGTTGGACCGTCCAGATCCAGCTCGGCGCTATGGTTTAATACGATGTCCAGAATGACCTCAATCCCCGCGCGATGCAGCGCTTTCACCGCATCGCGAAACTCGTCCAGCGCAGTCTCGGGCGAACTGGCCCAGGCGGGATGCAGCGCGAACATCGCCATCGGGTTATAACCCCAATAATTGGTCAGCCCCATACGTTGCAGGCGCGGCTCGCTGGCAAACTGCGCCACCGGCAACAGTTCCAGCGCCGTAATGCCAAGCTGTTTGAAGTACGCCACCATGACCGGATGACCGAGCGCTTTATAGGTGCCGCGTATCTCCTGGGGGAGTTCCGGATGCAGGTAGGTAAGCCCTTTGACATGTGCTTCATAGATGACCGTTTTTCCCCACGGCGTGCGCGGCGCGGCGTCATCTTCCCAGTCATAATGGTCGCTGATTACCACGCTTTTCGGCGCCACCGCCGCGTTATCGCGGTAGTCCGGTTCATCGTGTCCGCCGTGCAACAGCGGATGATCTTTTAGTTCGCCCTCGACCCGGCGCGCATAAGGGTCAAGCAGTAACTTCGCCGGATTAAACCGATGCCCCTGCGCTGGTTGCCACGGGCCATGTACGCGATAGCCATAGCGCAAACCTGGCCTGGCGCCTGCCAGATAACCATGCCAGACATCGCCGCGACGTCCTGGCAGGTCATAGCGACGCTCATTCCCGCGGGAATCAAAAACGCACAGCTCTACGCGCTCCGCATGAGCGGAAAAGAGCGTGAAATTCACGCCATGACCGTCATACGTTGCGCCATGCGGCGTTGCTTCGCCGATCGCAAGCTGCGTCATTCCCCCTCCCGCATCAGCCAGATCGTCGCCAACGGCGGTAACGTCAGGCTAAGAGAGTGCTGACGGCCATGGCTTTCGATCTCATCGCTGTGCACCACGCCGCCATTGCCGGTGTTGCTACCGTGATAATGCATCGAATCAGTATTGAGAATTTCACGCCAGCGTCCCGGCTGGTTGATGCCAAAGCGGTAGTCGTGGCGAGGAACGGGCGTAAAGTTGCTGGCGACGATGATCTCGTTACCGGCTTTATCACGGCGTACAAAAATCAGTACCGAGCGTTCATTGTCATCGACCACCAGCCACTCAAAGCCGTAAGCATCAAAATCCAGCTCATGCAACGCTTTATGGTGGCGATAGGTGTGGTTGAGATCGCGTACCAGACGCTGAACCCCGTGGTGCCAGTTATCGCCCCCCTCCAGCAGGTGCCAGTCGAGGCTGGCGTCATGGTTCCACTCGCGTCCCTGGGCAAACTCATTCCCCATAAATAGCAGTTTCTTGCCGGGGAAGGCCCACATCCAGCCATAGTAGGCGCGCAGGTTGGCGAATTTTTGCCACGCATCGCCCGGCATACGATCGAGAATGGATTTCTTGCCGTGAACCACCTCATCGTGCGACAGCGGCAGAACAAAGTTTTCGGTATGGTTGTACAACATACCAAAGGTCAGCTTGTCGTGATGATACTGGCGGTACACCGGGTCCAGCTTCATGTAGTCCAGCGTGTCGTGCATCCAGCCCAGGTTCCACTTGTACCAGAACCCCAGGCCGCCCGTTTCCGGTGGACGCGTCACGCCAGAGAAGTCTGTCGACTCTTCCGCCATGCTGACCGCGCCGGGCACCTGCTCGCCAATAATGCGGTTGGTATTACGCAGAAACTCAATGGCTTCCAGGTTTTCACGACCGCCGAACTCGTTCGGTATCCACTCGCCCTCTTTGCGGCTGTAGTCGCGGTAGATCATAGAGGCCACCGCATCGACACGCAGCGCATCAATCCCAAAACGCTCCATCCAGTACAGGGCGTTGCCCACCAGATAATTACTGACTTCACGACGACCATAGTTGTAGATCAGCGTATTCCAGTCCTGGTGATAGCCCTCGCGCGGGTCGCTGTGCTCATAGAGGTGGGTGCCGTCAAACTCCGCGAGGCTAAATTCATCGGACGGGAAATGGCCCGGCACCCAGTCGAGAATGACGTTAAGGCCCGCCGCATGGGCCGCATTGATGAAATAGCGGAAGTCGTCCCGCGTACCAAAGCGGCGGGTCGGCGCGTAGAGTCCGGTCGGCTGGTAGCCCCAACTGCCGTCAAACGGATGTTCGTTGACCGGCAAGAGTTCAAGGTGAGTAAAGCCCATCCATTTGGCGTAAGGCACAAGCTGATCCGCCAGCTCACGATAGCTCAGCCAGAAATTGTTATCCGTATGGCGGCGCCATGAACCTAAATGCACCTCATAAATCGAGATCGGCGCATCAAACTGATTGGCTTTTTGTCGTTCTTCGCTTGGCGTCACTTTCTCCGGCAGTCCGCAAATCATCGACGCCGTTTCCGGACGCATCTGCGCCTCAAAAGCATAGGGATCGGCTTTAATGCGCAGATTACCATTCGCATCAAGCAGCTCGAATTTATACAGTTGTCCATTATGCGCGCCGGGGATAAACAGCTCCCAAATACCGCTCTCTTTGCGCAGACGCATCGGGTGGCGACGCCCATCCCAATAGTTGAATTGCCCGACAACCGAAACGCGACGAGCATTAGGTGCCCAGACGGAGAAACGGGTGCCGGTGACGCCATCCATCGTATCGGCGTGCGCGCCCAGCGTTTCATAAGGACGCAGGTGGGTGCCTTCCGACAATAGCCAGGCATCCATTTCCTGTATTAATGGACCAAAACGGTAAGGATCGTCGATGAGGTTCTGCTGTCCGTGCCAGGTCACGGCGAGCTGATAGCGAAAGAAATTTTTACGTCGGGGTAAAACGCCGCAGAAAAAACCGCGAGCGTCGAGACATTCCAGTTTGCCGACTTTACGTCCGGTTTTGGGTTCAATCACCCATACGTCGGTGGCGTCAGGTAAGAGGGCGCGAACTTCTAGTCCGGCTTGGGTCTGGTGCATTCCGAGTACGGAAAAAGGGTCCGCAAAATGTCCTGCAATTAGCGCATTAATCACGTCTCTATCGATACGACTGGACATGGTTTGTCATCCTGTTTTGTGGCGTCACTCCATCTCACTGAATTCAACATCAGGTAGTGACACTTCTTTGACCTGAACGGCGCAGCACACTGTGCATCCTATCTGCGTCGTCCTACCTTCAGGTTAGGCTTAATACCCGTGGGATTAAGCTACCCTTAAAGAATAGCCAATGCTCTGCTTAACTCCTGATAAAAATGAAACATCTGCGTTTACTCCTGTATTACGCAAAAAAAAGGGTGACGATGCACCCTACATATCAATCTGACGTCTGCTTGCCGACTACGCCTTATCTGGCGGATATTGCTGGATGGCGGCGCTGACGCGCCTTATCCGGCCTACAGAACCACACGCAGGCCCGATAAGCGCTGCAATAGCCACTACGCCAACTGGCGCAGCATTCGACGCAGCGGCTCGGCGGCGCCCCATAACAACTGGTCGCCTACGGTAAACGCCGACAAGAACTCTGGCCCCATGTTCAGCTTACGCAGACGACCAACCGGCGTAGTCAACGTGCCGGTCACCGCCGCCGGGGTTAATTCGCGCATAGTGATATCACGATCGTTCGGCACCACTTTCGCCCACGGATTATGTGCCGCCAGCAGTTCTTCCACCGTCGGAATGGATACCTCTTTTTTCAGCTTGATGGTGAACGCCTGGCTGTGACAGCGCAGCGCGCCGACGCGCACACACAAACCATCAACCGGAATCACAGCGGCAGTATTGAGAATCTTGTTGGTTTCCGCCTGGCCTTTCCACTCTTCACGGCTCTGGCCGTTATCGAGCTGTTTGTCGATCCAGGGGATCAGGCTTCCCGCCAGCGGTACGCCAAAGTTATCAACCGGCAGCTCGCCGCTGCGGGTCAATGCCGTAACTTTGCGTTCAATATCAAGAATTGCGGAAGACGGCGTCGCCAGTTCATCGGCGACATGGCCATACAACTGACCCATTTGGGTTAACAGCTCGCGCATATGGCGCGCGCCGCCGCCGGAGGCGGCCTGATAGGTCGCGACGGATACCCAGTCAACGAGATTATGGGCAAAGAGACCGCCCAGCGACATCAACATCAGGCTAACGGTACAGTTACCGCCCACAAAGGTCTTCACGCCATTGTTCAGGCCGTCGGTAATCACGTCCTGGTTGACCGGGTCGAGAATAATAATGGCATCATCTTTCATGCGCAGCGTAGAAGCCGCGTCAATCCAGTAACCCTGCCATCCGCTTTCGCGCAGCTTTGGATAAATTTCGTTGGTATAATCGCCGCCCTGGCAGGTCACGATGATATCGAGCGCTTTTAGCGCATCCAGATCAAAAGCGTCCTGTAGCGTGCCGGTGGAGGTGTCGCCGAAGGTGGGCGCCGCCTGTCCAAACTGGGAGGTAGAAAAGAAAACAGGGCGAATAGCGTCGAAATCGCGCTCCTCTACCATGCGTTGCATGAGAACAGAGCCGACCATTCCGCGCCAGCCGATAAAACCAACATTTTTCATAGCGTTTTTTTCCTGCAAAGAGATGTGCTGTGTATGCGCGCCAGTATCCTGTGGCGCATCCTTCACCATACAAAAAGCAGCCAAAGTCGCAAGTGAAATTAATCAATGATAGCGAAGCCATCAGTAATGCGACTTATCCTGCCTTACCGCGCAAGCAGAAAGTCCAGTGGCGATTATCAGGGAATTTGCGTTAGGAAGGGAATCATTTCCGTCGCTGTTTTATTGATCCTAATTATGGATCAGCGTAGAAATTTGCCTGCTTTTATGCGCGTACTGAAACATGGCGAGGCAAAATGTCGTTGGGCGATTGCCATGCACACCTCAATAAAAAAACCGGGTAGCGATTACGCCTTACCCGGCTTACGGTATCGATATGTGCCCGTTTCCAGGCCCGGTAAGCACAGCGCCACCGGGCAACAAGACTCAGCTCAGCAGTTGGAAAGCAATCATCCCGACAATCGCGCCGACCGTGCCGAGGATAGTTTCCATCATCGTCCAGGTCTTCAGCGTCTGCGCTTCGGTCGCGCCGGTAAATTTACCGAACAGCCAGAAGCCGGCGTCGTTAACATGAGAAACCACAATTGAACCGCCGGCGATACAGATAGAGAGCGCCGCCATCTGCGCGCCGGAGAAATTCAGTTGCTCTATGACCGGCATCACCAGACCGACCGCGGTTAAACACGCCACGGTCGCGGAACCCTGAATGATGCGCACCGCCGCCGCCAGCACAAAGCAGGTAATGGCAATCGGCAGTCCCATACCGGTTAACGCTTCGCCCAGCGCCGGGCCGACGCCGGAGTCAACCAGTACCTGTTTGAACACCCCGCCTGCGCCAATCACCAGCAGGATAATGCCCGCTGGTTGCAGCGCGTGGCCGCAGATTTCCATCACTTTGTCTTTCGGCATCCCCTGGCGCATCGCCAGGCCGTAAATCGCTACCAGACAAGCGACCAGAATCGCAGTGAAGGGGTGGCCGATAAACTCAAACCATTCATAAGCGGTGGAACCTTCCGGCACAAAGCGCGCGGCGATCGTTTTCAGTCCTACCAGCACCAACGGCAGCAGGATCAGCGACAGGCTGAAGCCGAAAGAAGGCATTTTGCCTTCGCCCAGATGCGGCTCGGTAATGTCGTCAGGAATACGCAGCTCAACGTAACGGCTGATAAAATTCCCCCACAGCGGCCCGGCGATAATCATGCCAGGAATGGCGGCGCACAGCCCAATCAGGATCATCCAGCCGAAATCAGCATGCATCTGGGAAGCCAGCAGCATCGGCGCAGGCCCAGGCAACAAAAACGCCGCGGCTGCCGCCACGCCCGCAAACAGCGGAATGACCAGCTTCACCAGGTTTGTGCCTGTATGACGCGCCATAGAGAACGCCACGCTTATCAGCAGCACAATCGCCACTTCAAAGAACAGCGGAAGCGCGCAAATCAGCCCGGCCAGGCCAATCGCATAGTGCGCGCGGTTATGGCCAAAGGATTTAAGCATCTTGACGGCTATCTGATCGACCGCGCCGGTTTCATGCAGAATCTTGCCGAACATCGCCCCCAGCGCGACCACAATCGCCAGGAATCCCAGCGTGCCGCCCATCCCTTTTTCCATGGTCGCGGCGATTTTATCAAGCGGCATCCCTGAAAAAAGCCCCGCGCCCATCGAGACGACCATTAACGCGACGAAGGCGTGCATACGCGCCTTCATCACCAAAAACAGCAGCAGTAAGACGGAACCGACGGCGGTTAAAACCAGTGTTAATGTACTCACAGCGTACTGCCTTTATTGATGACCTCAATGGTGCTCGCCACGACGCCTTCCAGCGGCTGGTCGATATCCACCACCAGAACATCGCGTTCGTCGGCACCCGGCTCTTGCAGCGTTTCAAACTGCGTCACCAGCATCTGGGTTTTGAAGAAATGACCTTTGCGCGCTTTCAGACGGCTTTCAATGACGTCGAAATCACCTTTCAGATAGATAAAGGAGAGGTTCGGGTTTCCCTTGCGCAGCAGGTCGCGATAGTGTTTTTTCAGTGCGGAACAGACGATCAGCGAGATTTTATTGGTTCGCTGCATCGCGAAAGCGGCGTCGTTCAGCGCCTGTAACCACGGTTTGCGGTCATCATCATTCAACGGCTCGCCGGAAGCCATTTTTTCAATATTGCAGCGCGGATGCAGAAAATCGCCGTCCAGAAACGCGGCATGAAGCTGATGCGCCACGGCGCTTGCGACAGCGGATTTACCGCTGCCTGATACGCCCATCAGAACGTAAACGTGGTGATCATGATTAGTCGTGCTCAAAGCGGGCCCCCACTCTACAAGTTGCAAAATTTGTTACGGGTAACTGTTATCGGTAACATTGTCCAACCGCACCATTCACGACGCAATGACCATTCGTGCCAAAAGTGAATAAGTGTGAGCTACTTCAAAGTTGTCAGACTAAATAGATCCGCCCGGTGACAAGGTGAAACCTAAATCTAACATTTTTGGCGTGACCATTTCGCCGCGAATGCGAGCCAACAGGCGTTCCGCGCCAATGCTGCCCATTCGCTCGCGCGGCGTCAGGACGCTTGCCAGACGCGGTTCCATCACCTGGCCGATGTCATGACCGTGGAACCCGGCGATCGCCATGTCGTCCGGGATTTTTAGCCCCAGGCGCTGGCATTCGAAGGCCGCCCCCACCGCCAGGTCATCGTTGGTACAAAAAATACCGTCAAGCTGTGGGTATTCACGTCGCGCCTGGCGCATGAGTTCGATACCGGAAGAGTAGGATGAAGATTGCTCCATCATCACACTGTAAGGAACCAGGCCTGAGTCCCGCATCGCCTGTTCATAACCCTTCTGCTTGATGATAGTACGTTCGTCGAGGCGCGCCCCCAGATAGGCGATATGACGATGACCACGCGCGATAATCGCGGCGGTCATCTGACGGGCGGCCTCGAAGTTGTCAAAACCAACGGCAATATCGAGACACGGCGACTGGCTGTCCATCAGTTCCACCACCGGAATCCCGGCGACTTCGATCATTTTTAAGGTGCGCGGCGTATGGGTACGCTCAGTGAGGATCAGGCCGTCGATATTCCAGGAGAGCATCGATTCCAGGCGCTCCTGCTCCATCTCCGGTTTATAGCCGTAGTGCGCCAGCATGGTCTGATACCCGTGCGCGTCGGTGACAGCCTCAATGCCGCGTAACACTTCCGCAAAGACCTGGTTGGTTAAAGACGGCAGCAGAACGCCAATGGCGCGGCTGGTGGCGTTGGAAAGAATGTCAGGCGCGCGATTAGGAATGTACCCGAGCTCATCAAGCGCAGCCGCAATTTTACCCCGCAGCGCGACGGAGACCTGCTCCGGATTACGCAAAAAACGGCTGACCGTCATTTTGGTCACGCCCACGCGGTCGGCTACATCCTGAAGTACGGGTCTTTTCTTTTTCATCGTCCTGAAAGGTATAAAAGGGATAGATTTGCCCAGTTTACCACGGACGTGCGGAATTAATGACAAACGATGAAAAGCCGGATGGCAACGCTTTCGCGTCTTATCCGGCCTACAAAAGGTTACAGCACGTTAGACTGGCGGCAGGTCAAACAGTAACACTTCGCTGTCGCTGTCGGCATGAATCGAGATTGCCTGCTCATCCCAAATCGCCAGGCCATCGCTGGTGGTGGCTTTAGTACCGTTAATAGTCACGTTACCTTTTACCACCTGTATCCAGACGCGGCGCTCAGCGGCAATCTGATGCACCGACTGCTCATCTTTGAGCAGCGCCCAGCGGTACAGCTCCATATCCTGGTGGACCTTCAGCGAACCATCGCGAGCATCTGGCGAAAGCACCAGTTGCTTGCCCTGCGCGGCGTCGAAGCGACGCTGTTCGTAGCGCGGCGTGATGCCGGTTTCTTGCGGAATGATCCAGATCTGGTACAGCCGCAGACGATCCGTTTTGCTCGGGTTGTACTCGGAGTGGCGAACGCCGGTCCCGGCGCTCATAATCTGGAATTCACCGGCCGGAACCTGTTCTTTATTGCCCATACTGTCCTGGTGTTCTACGGCACCTTCCAGCACATAGGTCAAAATTTCCATGTCTTTATGCGGATGCGTGCCGAACCCCTGGCCTGCGTCGATCACATCGTCGTTAATCACACGCAGCGCCGAGAACCCCATAAAGTTCGGAT
Source organism: Salmonella sp. 32070601201500089SM (assembly GCF_017573605.1). Taxonomy (NCBI): domain Bacteria; kingdom Pseudomonadati; phylum Pseudomonadota; class Gammaproteobacteria; order Enterobacterales; family Enterobacteriaceae; genus Salmonella; species Salmonella sp. 32070601201500089SM. The sequence continues at coordinate 123,940 of NZ_JAGETK010000009.1, read as the reverse complement.
CGTAATAATCGGCAAAAGAAAAAGTATGCCAGGAGTCAAGCCAGCCATGATTCGCATGACCGCGGTCGTTTGCTTTGCGTAAGTAGATCATTGTGTTCATCCCCAGATGTTTTCGATGGAATAAGTGTGGACTCATTCCGTCCGGGATCATAGAGGGTGAAAATTGACTCCTCTGTTCAAAAAATATGAATAAGCGCAGAGGAGTCTGTAAGGGCTATTTAGCGAGGGTTATCGTCGCAGGCGATGCCTGTTCGAAAGCACGCTCGAGGATTTCCAGATTGGTAAGAACTTCAGATTCCTTGACGTAATTAGGCGTACCGACGGTCAACGTCTGGTACAGCGCATCATAGACGCGACCATAGTCACCCGTTTCCGGTTTCACCTCTTCTTTCACGGTCACGCCGTCATCGTTAACATATTCCAGCACGCCGACGGATTCGTCAGCGGCGAAACCGGGTTCACCGGGCATAATGTTCGCTTTCAGGCTGGTTTCTTGTTGATCGATACCGTATTTCACAAACGAACCTTTGGTGCCGTGAACAATAAACTTCGGATAGTCGATTTTCACCAGATGGCTGGTTTTAACGATAGCCTTCAAATCGCCATAAAACAGTTGCGCTTCAAAGGTGTCATCCGGATTCGCTTTATTACGCAGGCTACGAATGTCATACGCGACATGATCCGGGCGGCCAAATAGCGAAATAATTTGATCCATGGTGTGGACGCCAAGTCCATAGAATGCGCCGTCCTGCGGCAGGCCCGGTTTGGTTTCTGCTACCGGGCGGTAATAATCGAAATGGCTTTCAATTTCGACAATCTTGCCCAGTTTGCCGCTCTCTATCGCTTTTTTAGCCGTGAGAAAACAGGAATCAAAACGACGATTCTGATACGGCGTAACGGTCAGTCCTTTGCTTCGCGCCAGGTCGAACAACACTTTTGCCTCCGCCAGCTTCGGCGTGAAAGGTTTCTCAACCAGCACATTTTTACCCGCTTCCAGCGCGCGTTTGGCGTATTCGAAATGGCTGTCAGCATGCGTACAGACGATCACCAGCTTTACCTGCGGATCGCCCAACACCTCATCCAGATCGTTGGTGAAGTGAATATGTGAATACTGTGGCGCCTGCTCTTCCGGTTTAGCGTGACGACGGAAAATATGCGCGACATGCCAGGTATCTTTCTGATTCAGAACATAGGGGAGATGGTAACGGGTGGTGCTTTTGCCGAATCCAATAAATGCGCAGTGTAAGGTCATGAGACGATCCTTTTGAAGATGATTGTTTACACCATAGCGCAAAGCGTGAGGAGACTGAATGTTGGATTCTTTGCCGGATGCGGCGTTGCCTTTTTGGGCCTACAAAAGCAGATGCCTCAAGATCGGGCGTAAGTGGCGCAGGCAGATTATTCACGGCAAGCGCGCAGGGCCCGGAGCGTACTAAATGTACGTGAGGAGCACGAGCACTTCCCGGGGACAAAATGACAAGTAAGCCAGGCTGAAACAAAACCCAAAAAAAAAGCCAGCAAAAGCTGGCCAAAATAATACTGGAAGCAATGTGAGCAATGTCGTGCTTTCAGGTTCTCCGTAGGGGTTCCCCTGAATTCAAGGCAATAATAATCATTCTCATTCGCACTTGTCTACTTCTTTTTGCAAAAAAATGCAGTTGACGGAATTTTCTTTCTCAGCGAGTGTAAATACACAATTACCCCTGCAGGAGATAAGGAATGAGTGAAATAGTGATACGCCACGCTGAACCGAAAGATTACGACGCCATTCGTCAGATCCACGCCCAGCCGGAGGTGTATCACAACACGCTACAGGTTCCTCATCCTTCCCTCGAAATGTGGCAGGCGCGGCTAACCGAGCAAGCCGGGGTTAAACAACTGGTTGCCTGCATTGACGATATTGTCGTTGGCCATCTTTCTATTCAGGTCACCCAACGTCCCCGTCGCAGCCACGTGGCCGATTTTGGTATCTGCGTGGATGCCCGGTGGCACAATCGTGGCATTGCCAGCGCGCTGATCCACACCATGATCGACATGTGCGACAACTGGCTGCGCGTCGAGCGTATTGAGTTAACGGTGTTTGTTGATAACGAGCCCGCGGTGGCGGTGTATAAGAAGTACGGCTTTGAAATCGAAGGCACCGGTAAGAAATACGGCCTGCGCAACGGTGAGTACGTTGATGCGTACTTTATGGCGCGCGTGAAATAGCGCTTCCCCGCCCCACCCTGTGGGGCGAAACGTCACAAACCTTCACAACATCCCAATTATTGCAACCTACTTCCCCTATATCAAAACAATAACCACCTGAATTTCATGGTTATTGCCGCTTTAAGCTTTATCACCGTTTTTTCCGTAATTTTAGCAATATTAATATTACATTTTTGTTTTTTTTTGGTTTCTGCCATCACTTTATGGTGACAATCACAACAATATACTCCTCCCGGGACTAATTTAACCACGGTGAGGTAAAAAATGAAATTTGAACGCCATCATAGAATATTGAAGGAACTCAGTATTTCGGGAGTTGTAAAAGTTTCAAATCTGGCGAAAAGTCTCAAGGTAACAAAGGAAACTATTCGTTCAGATCTCAATGAACTTGCCGGACAGGGATATCTTACTCGCTGTCATGGTGGTGCATTTATTACCCTTGATTCTCTTGATAACGTCGCAAAAAATGAAATTGCTTATGTGCTGGAAAAATATGAATCAGCGCAGAAAATAAAAAAAGGTCTCTCTGCCATGAAAAATAATGTATGTGTTATTGGCTCGTTCAATGTTGATATCATCAGTTATCTACCGAGATTACCCTCAACGGGAGAATCATTGCTGGCCGATAAATTTATTTTTTCACCCGGCGGTAAGGGATGTAATCAGGCATTAGCAGCAAGCTATGCCGACTCTGATGTGCATTTTATTACTAAAGTCGGCTCAGATCATTTTAGTGATTACGCCATTAATTTTATAAACTCATCAAAAATCCATAAAAGTGTTATCTACCAGACCAAAGAAACACAAACAGGTACAGCAACCATCATGGTGAATGGAGATACCGGAGATAACGTCATCGCTATCTACCCTGGCGCCAACATGACAATTTCCCCTGATGAAATCACCATTCAGAAAGAAGCCATTGTTCATTCAGATATTGTTCTTGTCCAACTGGAGACGAATTACGAAGCGCTGCAGCAAACAATTCGTCTCGCACAAAAAAATGACATACCGGTCATCATCAATCCAGCGCCGTACAATGACATGGTTAACACCATCATTGATAACATTGACTATATTACGCCAAATGAAACGGAAGCCGGCCTGCTGGCCAATATGGCGGTTAATGATATCGAATCAGCCAAATGCGCGGCCAAAATTATTCACCAGAAAGGCGTCAAAAATACCATTATTACGTTAGGTAGCAAAGGTTCGCTTGCTTATGATGGCACACAATTCATCTATTCCCCGGCATTTCCGGCGGTTGTAAAAAATACTGCGGGAGCGGGTGACGCTTTCAATGGCGCACTCGCATCTGGTCTTGCAAAAGGAAAGTCACTGGCATCCGCATTGTGCTACGCCAGCGCATTTGCCTCACTTGCGGTTGAAACGCCTAATGCCTCTGATATGCCGGAAAACGACTCCGTTCTTCATCGTATTCAGGGTTCACATTACAAACAAACTATCTCTACTCACTAAATCAAGGAGCAGACTATGAACAATACGCAGAAAAAACTAAAGGTGCTCTTTATTGGAGAATCCTGGCATATTCATATGATTCATTCAAAAGGTTATGACAGTTTCACCTCCAGTAAATATGAAGAAGGCGCTACATGGTTACTGGAATGCTTGAGGAAAGGCGGCGTTGATATTGATTACATGCCTGCCCACACAGTACAAATTGCCTTTCCAGAGAGTATTGACGAATTAAATCGTTACGATGTGATTGTTATTAGCGACATTGGTAGTAATACCTTCCTGTTGCAAAACGAGACATTTTATCAGCTAAAAATAAAACCAAACGCTCTGGAGTCCATTAAAGAGTACGTCAAAAATGGCGGTGGACTACTCATGATTGGCGGCTATCTGTCGTTCATGGGTATTGAGGCAAAAGCCAATTATAAGAACACCGTTCTTGCTGAGGTTCTGCCAGTTATTATGCTTGATGGCGATGACCGGGTAGAAAAGCCCGAGGGTATCTGTGCTGAGGCTGTCTCACCTGAACATCCTGTTGTTAACGGGTTCTCAGATTATCCGGTATTTCTTGGATATAACCAGGCCGTCGCCAGAGACGATGCCGATGTCGTATTAACAATAAATAATGACCCATTGTTAGTGTTCGGTGAATACCAACAGGGTAAAACCGCCTGCTTTATGAGTGACTGCTCCCCACACTGGGGAACCCAGCAGTTTATGTCATGGCCGTTTTATACCGACCTGTGGGTCAACACGCTTCAATTCATCGCCAGAAAATAAAAAACAATGGAGTAACGAAAGTTACTCCTTTTATAAAATATAAGGATTGATGTATGAACAAGAATAAGTACTCAACCCCCTTACTGATGCTTGCCACCATCTTAGCCGGTATGCTTTCCCCGATGCAGTCTGCCGTTAATGGGCAGTTAGGACATTGGTTACAAGACGGTAATGCTTGCGCAGTAATCTCGTTTGCCAGCGGTCTGGTCGTCATGTTTTTTATTATTATTGCGCGCAAAGAAACACGCCAGCAATTCGCCTCAATCCCTACTCTGATTAAAAAGAGAAAAATCCCGCTATGGAATTGGTTTGCAGGATTATGCGGGGCGATGGTCGTATTTTCTGAAGGCGCATCCGCCAGCGCGCTGGGCGTTGCCACCTTTCAAACGGCATTAATTTCCGCTCTGCTTCTTTCCGGCCTGCTGTGCGACCGTTTTGGCATCGGTGTGGAGGAGAAGAAATATTTTACGCCATGGCGCATTACTGGCGCATTATTCGCCGTTATCGCCACCATTTTTGTCGTGTCGCCACAGTGGCACTCAACCTCGTTTATCCTGCTCGCTATCCTCCCCTTTTTGGCAGGGTTACTCGCTGGCTGGCAGCCTGCGGGAAATGCGAAAGTCGCCGAGGCAACGGGCTCCATGCTGGTGTCCATTACATGGAACTTCATCGTCGGCTTTTGTGTCCTGGGCGCGGCGCTGGCGATACGTATCGCATTAGGCCATGTCACCATTCAGTTACCCGATACATGGTGGATGTATCTCGGTGGTCCGCTGGGTCTGCTGTCCATCGGGCTAATGGCGATTCTGGTGAGAGGCTTAGGGCTATTGATGCTGGGCGTAGCGTCAACAGCAGGCCAACTGCTTGGCTCAGTGCTAATTGATGAATTGATCCCTTCATTAGGCAATACGGTCTACCTGGTCACCATCATCGGTACGCTGTTCGCGTTAGTCGGTGCGATTGTGACCACCATCCCTGAATACAGAGCATCCAAAATGGCGCAAAGAATAGAGGTGTCAGAATGAAAGGTTTCCTGCAAACCGTAACAGGCCCGGTGGCGCATACGGATATGGGGCTGACGCTACCGCATGAACATCTGTTTAACGATCTGTCTTCGGTCGTAGACGAGCCACATTATGCTTTTTCACAGCAACTGGTGGGAAAGAAAGTCAGTGCTGACCTGCAGTGGGGGCTGAAACACGACCCATACTGCTGCGCCGATAACATGGACCGCAAAGAGATTGATGATGTTATCTTCGAAATCAATAATTTTATGTCTTTAGGCGGCAGGACGATTGTCGACGCCACCGGATCAGAATCCATTGGACGGGATGCCTCAGCGCTGCGAGAAGTTGCCTTAAAAACGGGTTTGAATATCGTTGCGTCATCCGGACCTTATCTGGAGAAATTTGAAAGCACCCGGATCCATAAACCTGTTGAGCTGTTAGCCTCACTCATTGATAAAGAACTGAATCAGGGTATTGGCGAGACGGATATTCGCGCTGGCATGATCGGTGAAATCGGCGTATCCCCCGCGTTTACCCAAGCGGAGCGTAACAGCCTGCGGGCAGCGTCTCTGGCACAATGTAACAACCCCCAAACGGCAATGAATATCCATATGCCGGGGTGGCTGCGGCTGGGGGATGAGGTGCTGGATATCGTGCTGGAAGAAATGAACGTCTCTCCGGCAAAAGTCTCGCTGGCGCATTCGGACCCTTCAGGAAAAGATGTCGTCTATCAACGTAAAATGCTCGACCGTGGCGTATGGCTTGAATTTGACATGATTGGTCTGGACATCACCTTCCCAAAAGAAGGTGTCGCGCCGGGCGTTCAGGAGACCGCAGATGCAGTAGCGAATCTGATTGTACTGGGTTACGCCGACCAAATCGTTTTAAGCCATGATGTTTTTCTCAAACAGATGTGGGCGAAAAATGGCGGAAATGGCTGGGGGTTTGTCCCGAATGTCTTCCTCGCCTATCTGGCTGCTCGCGGAGTAGACAACGATACTCTGCGCAAGCTTTGTATTGATAATCCAGCCCGATTACTCACGGCATAATCTGCAAATAGCCCGGTGTCTGACACCGGGCCTGGAATTAAAAATCAGTATCCCGCCGTTAAATCATCCACCGAACGCGGGTCAGACGCACCGTACAGTTCGCCATCCGGGCCAACCATAATACTTTGGGTACTGCCCATCGCTTCTTTCAGCGCCACTTTCTGCCCTTTCTGTTCCAGCAACTTCAGCGTATCGGGACTGAAGCCCTTTTCTACCCGCAGTTCGTCCGGCAACCATTGATGATGGAAACGCGGCGCGTTGGTCGCTTCCGCGACGTTCATGCCAAAATCAATGCTGTTCACTACCATTTGCAGCACAGTAGTGATGATTCGACTCCCGCCAGGACTGCCGGTCACCAGCCAGGTTTTGCCCTCTTTAACGACGATAGTGGGCGACATCGACGACAGCGGACGTTTTTTTGGTTCGACCGCGTTAGCATCGCCGCCCACCAGGCCATAAACATTAGGTACACCGGGTTTAGCAGAAAAATCATCCATTTGATTATTCAGCAGAATACCGGTATTTCCCGCCACAATTCCTGTGCCGAAGGTGGTGTTCAGGGTATAGGTCACCGCCACAGCATTGCCGTCTTTATCCACCACCGAGAAGTGGGTGGTCTGGTTGCTTTCATACGGGGCGAGCTTGCCCGGTTTTATCTGGCTGGAAGGTTTGGCCTTGTTGATATCAATTTGATCGGCCAGCGTTTTCGCATAGGCTTTGTGGGTCAGCGCCTGCCACGGCACTTTCACAAAGTCCGGATCGCCCAGATACTCTGAGCGGTCAGCGTAGGCGTATTTTTCCGCTTCCGCCATGATTTGCATGGCATCGGCGCTGCCAAAGCCGTACTTCTTCATGTCGAAGTTTTCAAGAATATTAAGGATCTGTACGATGTGAATACCGCCCGAGGACGGCGGCGGCATGGAGAAAACCTGATACCCGCGATAGTCACCGCTGATTGGCGTACGCTCAACGGCTTTATAGCTGGCTAAATCCTCTTTGGTCATCAGACCGCCGTTCTTCTGCATTTCCCCGGCAATCTGGTCGGCAATCGCCCCTTTATAAAACGCAGCCGGGCCGTTTTCGGCAATCATTTCCAGGCTTTTCGCCAGATTCTTCTGGACCAGCTTATCGCCTTTTTTCAGCGGCTCGCCGTCTTTCCAGAAAATGGCTTTGCTGTTCTCATGGTTGGGGATCACTTCGCTGCCGTAAGTTTTTAAGTCGTCGGCCAGCGCATCGTTAACCACAAAACCCTCTTCCGCCAGCTTCATCGCCGGACGCACCACTTTATTCAGCGGCATCGTGCCGTATTTCTCCAGCGCCAGCGAGAACCCCGCCACAGTACCCGGCGTACCGGATGCCAGATGCGACGTCAGCGACTTTTTCGCATCGGCGTTACCCTGATCGTCGAGGAACATATCACGGGTCGCGCCAGCAGGCGCCATTTCACGAAAATCGATCGCCGTGGTAGCGCCATCTTTAGTGCGCAGCAGCATAAATCCTCCGCCGCCCAGATTCCCGGCTTGCGGATGCGTGACAGCCAGCGCATAGCCCACGGCGACGGCGGCATCCACGGCATTACCGCCCTGCTTTAAGATATCCACGCCAACCTGCGTCGCCATTGCATCCACGGACGCCACCATCCCTTGCGTCGCCCGCACAGGATGAAAGACATCTTCTTCAACACCATAGGAGACTGGCGGCGCGACGGGAGGATTGGCCACCGCGCTAAACGTCCCCCCGGCCAGCAGAGCGGCGATCGCCACCCAGCGCATAAACGTTGGTTTCATCGTTGTTTTTCTCCAGATAAATGGGTGTATGTCCCGTTTAATCCTGGCCCACAACGCTTAAAAAATCATCATCATGGCGAAATAGAGGTACACTTAAAAAGAGGCCTCATCGGGAGGAGACGACAATGAAACGCTTACTACTTATTACGGCTTTGTTACCCTTTGCTGTATTGGCCCAGCCAATTAACACTATGAATAATCCTAATCAGCCAGGTTATCAGATTCCCAGCCAGCAGCGTATGCAGACGCAGATGCAAACGCAGCAGATTCAGCAGCAGGGTATGTTGAAACAACAGATGCAAACGCAGGCGCGCAGCCAGCAGCAAAATCTACAGTCGCAGTTGAATGCCAATACGCAGCGGGTTCAGCAGGGACAGCCGGGCAACGGTATGCTCGGTCAGCAAACGCTGCCCAATACGCAGGGCGGAATGCTCAGCGGCAGCGGAAATCCGGACCGGATGCTAAACCATTCCCAGCCAATGTTGCAGCAGGACAGCGGGACGCCGCAGCCTGACATCCCGCTGAAAACCATCAGCCCTTAAAACTGACGGCCCTTAAAACTGAAAGTGAGGGCCGATGTCATCAATGCGATCGGTGCAGATACAATCCACGCCCCAGCGCAGCAGCTCTACCGCCCGCTGGGGCTGATTGACGGTATACACCAGAATCCGCAGACCCGCGGCTTTAATCTCTTGCACTCGCGTCTCATCGAGTAATTTATGGTTGAGATGGAGGGAAACACAGCCCAGACGGGTCGTCAGTTCACGCCAGTCTTCACGCCATTTATCCAGCAGTAACCCGCGCGGCAGTTCAGGTGCTGCCGCCTGCGCCGCTTCCAGCGCCTCTATCTCAAAGGAAGAAAGCAGCGGCGGCGTCATCCCGGCCCACAGTTCGCGGGCGGCCAACGCCACGACGCGTCCTGTTAGCCTTCCGCTCCCCGTTGTCGGTTTGATCTCAATATTCGCCATCATGCCGTGTTTACGGCAGCGCTCCGCCACCTGCGAGAGCAACGGCAGCGGCTCGCCTTTAAATTCGCCGCTAAACCAACCGCCAGCGTCCACACGCAATAAATCCTGCCAGTTCAACTCGCCCGCCACGCCCCAACCATTGCTGGTGCGCTCCAGGTTATCGTCATGCAGCAGGAAAATTTCGCCGTCTTTCGACAGCTTGGCATCAAACTCAATCATGGTGTGCCCGTATCGCGCGCCCACGTCAATCGCCGCCAGAGTGTTTTCCGGCGCCAGTTTACCGCCGCCGCGATGGGCGACAATGTGGGGATAAGGCCAGTTACTCATACACGTTGTCCTGTTTCGCCATCAAAAAGATGCCGCTGATGTTCCGGCAGATGCAGCCATAGCGTACTGCCCGCCGCCGGGCGCTGCTGATGCGCCAACCGCACCACCAGTTTCTGATCGCCCCAGCGCCCATGCGCCAGATTATCCGCGCCCAGAATCTCCAGCGTATCTACCGTTAGCGGCACGCCGCCTTCCGCCTGCGAGCTTAACGCAATATGCTCCGGTCGGATACCCAGCGTCATGTTACGTCCGGCATGACCCCGATAGTCCGCACCTATCGGTAACGCCAGACCGCCAGGCAATTCGAAACGGTCGCCGGAAGCGCTGATAACGCCATCCAACAGGTTCATCGCCGGGCTGCCGATAAAGCTCGCCACGAAGCGACTGGCCGGTTTTTCATATACCTCTACCGGCGTGCCAATCTGTTCTGCGACACCTTTATTCATCACCATCACCCGCTGGGCCAGCGTCATCGCCTCTACCTGATCGTGAGTAACATAGAGCGAGGTGGTACGAAGACGACGATGCAGATGCTGTAACTCCAGACGCATCTGCACGCGCAGCTTGGCGTCGAGGTTAGAGAGCGGTTCGTCGAATAAGAAGACTGCCGGCTCGCGGACGATCGCGCGCCCCATTGCCACGCGCTGCCGTTGACCGCCGGAAAGCTCGCGTGGACGGCGTTTAAGCAGGCCGTCCAGCTCCAGAATGCGCGCCGCCTCCCGCACGCGTTCTTCAATATGCGCTTTGCTCATACCGCGAATTTTTAGTCCCCACGCCATGTTCTCCTCTACGCTCATATGGGGATAGAGAGCATAGTTCTGAAATACCATCGCGATGCCGCGATCTTTGGGCTCCATCTCGGTGACCCGTTTGCGATCAATCCAGATATCGCCGCTGGTCACGCGTTCCAGACCAGCCACCATCCGCAACAACGTTGATTTGCCGCAGCCGGACGGCCCGACCATCACGATAAATTCGCCATCCGCCACGTCCAGCGTCAGCGGTTGAATGACTTGGGTTTTGCCGTCCCAGCTTTTGGTTACTGCCTGTAGTTTTAAACCAGCCATTTTATTTCTCACTGTCCACTAAACCACGCACAAACGCCCGTTGCATGGCTAACACAATTACGACCGGAGGGATAAGGGTGAGCAGCATTGCCGCCATCACCTGGTTCCATTGCGTGGTACCTTCGCCGGTGGCGATCATCCCTTTGATACCCGCTACGGCAGTGCCAAGATTCACGTCGGTGATAATCAACAGCGGCCACAGATACTGGTTCCAGCCGTAGATAAAGGTGATGACGAATAACGCCGCCAGGTTGGTTTTTGACAGCGGCAACACGATGTCGCGGAAAAAGCGCATCGGCGACGCGCCGTCAATACGGGCCGCCTCCACCAGTTCATCCGGAAGCGTCATAAAGAACTGACGAAACAGGAAAGTGGCGGTAGCGGACGCCATCAGCGGTAGCGTCAGACCGGCATAGCTGTCGAGCATTTTCAGGTTGGCGATCACTTCCACCGTCGGGAAGATACGCACTTCAACCGGCAGCATCAGGGTGATAAAAATCATCCAGAAGAACAGGTTACGCAGGGGAAAACGAAACCAGACGATGGCGAATGCGGAAAGCATAGATACCGTGATTTTGCCTACCGTAATGCTGAACGCCATAATGAAACTGTTAAGCATCATCAGCCAGAATGGCGCGCTATTAACACCGACGCCGTTGACCCAAATAGTTTTGATATTCTCCAGTAACTGCGTGCCGGGAAGCAGCGTCATCGGCGTCTCAAACACCGCGCGGTCGTCCAGCGTCGCCGCGACAAACGCGACATACAGCGGAAACAAAATGACCGCGATCCCCAGAATCAGCATGGTATGACTGAATATTGTCAGCCCGCGACGATTCTCTATCATTGGTAACGCACCTTACTTTCCACATAGCGGAACTGCACCACCGTCAGAATGATGACGAGGAACATCAACACCACCGACTGCGCGGCGGACGCCGAGAGATCCAGGCCGGTAAACCCTTCGCGATAAATCTTATAAATCAGCGTCGTAGTGGCTTGTACCGGCCCGCCGGCGGTCGCGGCGTCGATCACCGGGAAGGTGTCGAAAAAGGCGTACACCAGGTTGACCACCAGCAGGAAGAAACTGACCGGCGCAATAAGCGGCAAAGAAAGCCGGAAGAAACGACGAATCGGCCCGGCGCCGTCAATGGCCGCCGCTTCCACCAGCGAGCGGGGAATGGATTGCAGCGCGGCAAAGAAGAATAAAAAGTTGTAACTAATCTGCTTCCAGACTGACGCAAATACCACCAGGAACATCGCCTGACCGCTGTTTTGCGCGTGGTTCCAGTCATAGCCGAATTCGCCAAGGAAATGGGTGATTAATCCCCGCCCCGGGTTAAACAGGAAAATCCACAATACGGCGGCGACGGCGGGCGCGACGGCATAAGGCAGCAGCATCAGCGTCTGATAAAAACGGCTGCCGCGCGCCACGTAATCCACCAGGGAGGCGAAAAACAGCGAGACCAGCAGGCCGCTAAACGTGACCAGCGCGCTGAATTTAATCGTCGTCCAGAAGGCGTCGAGATAATAACTGTCGTGAAAAAGCGCGACGAAATTCTCCAGCCCGACAAATTGGCTGGAAAAACCAAACGGATCGACGCTTTGCAGCGAATACCACAGCGCTTCGCCCGCAGGCCAGACAAAGAAAATAACGGTGATAACCAACTGCGGGGCAACCAGTAAATACGGCAGCCAGCGCGAGCGGAACACCGGACGGAATGATGACATGAAGGTTCTTTTCCTGGAAGGTGCCGGATGGCGGTGCAAGCACCTTATCCGGCCTACAAACGCTGTAGGCCTGATAAGCGCAGCGCCACCAGGCACTTATACACTTAAGATTTGCTCGCTTTCTCAAAACGACGCAGTAACTGATTCCCGCGATCCACCGCGGTATCCAACGCCTGTTGTGGGGTTTTCTTCCCGGTCCAGACGCTTTCCAGCTCTTCGTCCACGATGGTACGAATCTGCGGCATATTGCCCAGACGCAAGCCTTTGGTGAAGGGTAACGGCGGCTTATTCAACATCTGGCGAGTGGCGATATCCGCACCGGGGTTTTTATCGTAATAACCCTGCTCGCGGGTCAGCTCGTAGGCGGCGGTGGTAATCGGCAGGTAGCCGGTTTTTTGATGCCATTCAGCAGCGTTTTCCGGTTTTGCCAGGAAGTCGAGGAATTTGGCGACGCCGGTATAGGTTTCTTTATCTTTACCCTGCATGACCCATAGGCTGGCTCCGCCGATAATGGCGTTTTGCGGCGCGCCCTTGATATCAGCGTCGTACGGCATCATACCCACGCCATAGTTAAATTTGGCATACTGGCGGATATTGGCGAGCGAGCCGGAGGACGCGGTTGTCATCGCGCAGTCACCGTTATAAAACTTCTCGGTAGACTCGTCCTTACGCCCAACATAGCTAAAATCGCCTTTTTTATTCATCTCTTCCAGCAGCGCGATATGTTTCACCTGCTCTGGCTTATTAAACTCCAGCACCGCATCTGTACCGTCAAAACCATTGTTTTTACTGGCGAAGGGGAGACCGTTCCAGGCGCTGAAGTTTTCCAGTTGGATCCAACCTTGCCAACCGCTGGCGTAACCGCATTTCATGCCTGCCGCTCTCAGTTTCGCGGTATAGTCAGCCAGCTCCTGCCAGGTTTTCGGCGGCTGTTCCGGATCTAAACCGGCTTTCTTAAAGGCGTCTTTGTTGTAGTACAGTACCGGCGTGGAGCTGTTAAAGGGCTGGGAGAGCAGATGCCCGCTTTTAGCATCGGTGTAGTAGCCTGCAACGGTTGGTACAAACTGGGACTCGTCAAAGTTAATACCGGCGTCTTTAAACACTTCATAAACCGGCTTAATGGCTTTCGAGGCCATCATGGTCGCTGTCCCAACCTCATAAACCTGCAATATTGCCGGCGCGTTGCCGGTACGGAATGCCGCGATCCCGGCGCTCAGGTTCTGTTCATAGTTCCCCTTATAGACCGGAACGATTTTGTAATCCGGATTGGCCTGGTTGAAACGTTGCGCCAGTGAATCAACTTCTTTGCCTAACTCCCCTTCCATTGAATGCCAGAATGGAATAGTGGTGACGGCCAACGCCTGACCCGTAAATGCCAGACTCAGCGCCAGTCCTAAAGCTGTATGTCGTAACGATATCATCGGTTATCTCTCTTTTTGTGCCGGGATGCGCGATATCACGCGTTTTATGTTCGCGGGGGTAACATGACATGCTCGAATGACAGAAAAATAACTTTTTTATTACAAAAAAAAGATAGTAAGGCGACAGAGAGATGGCAAGGCAGTGAAAGCGCCGGAAAAGAAAAGTGGGAGCTACGGCACGAATAGGTACGACGTTATTCTCGGGGGTGGCGCACACGCCGTAACCCAACCAGACGGAGCGTCGCCGGGATTAACGTCTCAGGCACGTAAGCGAACGGCAATTTGTTCCAGCGTAAGCCGCCCTGCCGCCGCATCGACTGTCATATCGACAAAATCCGGATTCGCAGCGAGTGAGATCCCGTTACGCTTTAAAAACAGCAGCGTAATAAATAAGGCGGTGCGTTTGTTACCATCATTGAAGATATACCCACGGGATATAGTGAGCAAATGCATTGCCGCCAGCAGCCACACGTCGGTCACCCCTTCATATTCGATTTGATTGAGTACCCGATACATTAGCGCTTCCGCGCGGCCAGGATCAGGCATGCCTGTTACACCAGGCGTAACGCGGAGAAGCCTGTCGTGAAACTGAATTATCTCTTCCGCTGAGATAAGTTGTAGGGTCATTTATCCGCCAGCTTCCTGAGCTCATTGCCATGAACCGCCATAATGGCAGCAAACTCATCATCCATTCGCGCCGTCTGATAACGCTCAAACTCCTCGGCGCTGATGATCACTGCGGACTTATGCCCACGACGCGTGATGGTGACAGGGCCCGCCGTTACCGCGCTTTCCAGGACTTCGGCCAGATTTTGCCGCGCTTCGCTATAGTTAACCGTACGCATAAACATCTCCCCAGTTGTACATGTTTATTGTACAACAAACATGTACAAAAAAAGAGCCATCAGGCTCTTTTGAAAAATTTTACCGCTTGCCGTTACCGGGGGGCGGCGCACGCGCTTCCCCCTGGCACAGTCTAACCGCCCAGATAGGCGCTGCGCACCGCTTCGTTCGCCAGCAGCGCATCACCGGTATCGGATAGCACTACGTGGCCGTTTTCCAGCACATAACCGCGGTCGGCGAGCTTCAGCGCCTGGTTGGCGTTCTGCTCGACAAGGAAGATAGTCATACCCTGCTCGCGCAACTGCTCAATGGTGTCGAAGATCTGCTGGATGATGATCGGCGCCAGCCCCAGCGACGGTTCATCCAGCAGCAATAGCCTCGGCTGGCTCATCAGCGCGCGGCCAATCGCCAGCATCTGCTGTTCGCCGCCGGACATGGTGCCCGCTCGCTGGATACGGCGCTCATGCAGGCGCGGAAACAGCTCGTACACCCACTTGATACGCTCCTGAAACCGATCGCGCTCGGCAAAAAAACCGCCCATCGCCAGGTTCTCTTCTACCGTCATCCGCGAGAAGACGCGCCGCCCTTCCGGCACTATCGCCACCGCTTCACGCATGATTTTCGCCGTCTGCCAGTCGGTTATGTCTTTACCGTCAAACACCACCCGTCCGCTGGAGGCGCGCGGATCGCCGCACAAGGTGCCAAGCAGCGTCGTTTTCCCCGCGCCGTTAGCGCCAATCAGGGTAACGATTTCCCCCTGGTTGATGTGCAGACTGACGTCGTGCAGCGCCTGAATCTTGCCGTAGTGGGCGCTGACTTTTTCAAACGTTAACATCGTTTTTTCCATCTTATGCCTCGCCCAGATAAGCGCGGATGACGTCCGGGTTGTTGCGGATCTCTTCCGGCGTGCCGTTCGCCAGCGGCGTGCCCTGGTTCACCACGTAAATGCGATCGGAAATGCCCATCACCAGCTTCATATCGTGTTCAATCAGCAAGATAGTGGTGTTGTGATGGTTACGTAGTTCGGCAATCAGCTCATCCAGCTCTTTGGTCTCTTTCGGGTTAAGGCCGGCCGCCGGTTCGTCGAGCATCAGAATTTCTGGCTGCGTCACCATGCAGCGGGCAATCTCCAGCCGGCGCTGGTCGCCGTAAGCCAGATTACTGGCCTGGCGGTTGGCATGTTCCAGCAGGCCAATACGCTCAAGCCAGGTCGCCGCGCGGTCCAGCGCTTCGCTTTGCGCGCGGCGGAAAGCGGGCGTTTTCAACAGGCCGGAAAAGAGGCCCGTTTTCAGTTGCTGGTGCTGCGCCACCAGCAAGTTTTCAATCACCGTCATTTCGCGAAACAGGCGCACATGCTGGAAAGTACGTACCACGCCCATGCGGGCGATCTGCTGGCCCGGCAATCCTTCCAGATGCCGCTCGCGCAACATGATCGTACCGCCTGTCGGCTTATAAAAACCGGTCAGGCAGTTAAACACCGTCGTTTTACCCGCGCCGTTAGGGCCAATCAGCGACACAATTTCCCGCTCACGCAATTCCAGCGATACATTGTTGACCGCCAGCAAACCGCCAAAGCGCATCATCAGGCCGTTAACCGCTAATAATGGCTGACTCATGCCTGCTCTCCTTTCGCCTGACCACTTTTCAGCTTCAACTGCGGACGCGTCATCGGCAGCAATCCCTGCGGGCGCCAGATCATCATCAACACCATCAAACCGCCGAGCATCAACATGCTGTATTCGTTGAAGTCGCGCATCAATTCGCGCGACACCACCAACAGAACCGCCGCCAGGATCACCGCAAACTGCGAGCCCATTCCGCCCAGCACCACAATCGCCAGCACGAAGGCGGATTCGGCGAAGGTGAAGGATTCCGGGCTGACAAAGCCCTGGCGGGCGGCAAACAACGTCCCGGCGAAACCGGCAAACGCGGCGCTGATAGTAAAAGCGGTCAGCTTGATGCGCGTCGGGCTTAAACCTAATGAGCGACAGGCGATCTCATCTTCACGCAACGCTTCCCACGCCCGGCCCAGCGGCATACGCAGCAGGCGGTTAATGACAAACAGCGACAAGACCACCAGCAACAGGGCCACCAGATAGAGGAAAATGACCCGGTCGGATGGGTCGTACTTCACGCCAAAGAAATTGCTGAAGGTATCCCAGCCGCCTTCTCGGGTGTTGCGGCTAAACTCCAGACCAAACAGCGTCGGTTTGGGGATCTGGCTGATGCCGTTCGGGCCGCCGGTAATTTCAGTGTTGTTGAGCAACAGGATACGGACGATTTCGCCGAAGCCGAGCGTCACAATCGCCAGATAGTCGCCGCGCAGGCGCAGTACCGGGAAGCCGAGCAGGAAACCGGCGGCGGCGGAGACCAGTCCCGCCAGCGGCAGGCAGGTCCAGAAACCCAAACCGTAATAGTGGTTGAGCAGCGCAAAGGTATAAGCGCCGATGGCGTAAAAGCCTCCGTAGCCCAATACCAGCAGGCCGGACAGCCCCACCACCACGTTCAGCCCCAGACCGAGGATGATATAAATCATGGTCATAGTGGCGATATCAACGCTACCGCGCGACACCATAAACGGCCACGCCACGGCGATAACCAGTAGCGCCATCAGAAACAGCTTTTGCTTAACGGTGGAGCCATCGATCGCCGGCAGAATAAACTTCGGTCCGGAGACGTGCTTCACCGCTTTCTGGAACATCGGACGCAGCAACTGAAAGAAAAAAACCACTGCCGTACCGATAAAGATCCACTGCCAGCGGATGTCGGCGGCGGTATCCACCACCAGTTTGGTGCCGTCCAGCTCCAGTTGTACGCCCATGAAGACGCCAGCCAAAACGAAGAACATCGCCGCAGAGAACAGAGCCATCGCAATATGCATCGGTTTCATACTTTCTCTACCTCCGGACGCCCCAGGATACCGGTCGGCATCACCAGCAGTACCAGAATCAGCAGAGCGAACGACACGACATCTTTATATTCGGTACTTAAATATGCAGACGAGAGCGCTTCGGCGACGCCCAAAATCAGACCGCCGATCATCGCGCCCGGAATGCTGCCAATCCCGCCCAGCACCGCCGCGGTGAACGCTTTCATCCCGGCCATAAAACCGATGTAGGGGTTAATCACGCCATAGAACTGGCCGAGCAGCACGCCCGCCACCGCCGCCATTGCCGCGCCGATAACAAACGTTAGCGCAATGACGCGGTCGGTATTAATGCCGAGCAGGCTGGCCATTTTCAGATCCTCCGCGCAGGCGCGGCAGGCGCGGCCCATCCGGGAGTAGCGAATGAAAATGGTGAGCGCCAGCATAGCCAGAAAGGTGACTATCCAGATAACCGCCTGCATGGTGGTGATGGACGCGGAAAAGTTTTCGCTGCTGCCCACAATCCACTGGCCGTTAAACAGGCTGGGTAACGCCACGTCGCGCGAACCTTCCGTCAGGCTGACGTAGTTTTGCAGAAAGATGGACATCCCGATGGCGGAAATCAGGGCGATCAGGCGCTTGGAGTTGCGCACAGGCCGGTAAGCGACTCGCTCGATACTCCAGCCGTAGGCGCTGGCAATAATAATCGCGCCGATAAATCCGGCGGCCACCAGGAGCCAACTAGTGTCTATTCCCATCATCATTAGCGCGGCGATGATCATAAAAGAGACGTAGCTGCCGATCATATACACCTCGCCATGAGCGAAGTTGATCATGCCGATAATGCCGTACACCATCGTATAACCGATAGCAATCAGCGCGTAGGTGCTCCCCAGCGTGACGCCGTTAAACATCTGCTGCAAGAAATAGAGAAACTGCTCGGACATAAGGTAACCTTTTTAAACCCGCCCGGCGTGCGGGCGGTGGGATAACTTATCTTCTGGCATTACTTCGCGACGGTTGACGAGCCGTCGGCGTGCCACTGGAAGACGCCAAATTCAAATCCCTTAAGATCGCCTTTTTCATCCCATTTCAGCGGCCCAATAACGGTATCAGCCCCGTTCGCTTTAAGATCTTTCACCAGATCCAGCGGAGCATGGCTGGCGCTACGCGTCATTGCGGTCGCCAGCGACTGGACGGCGGCGTAGGTGATCCAGACATACGGACCGCTGGGATCTTTCTTGTCGGCTTTCAGCGCCTCGACAATCGCTTTATTCGCCGGGTCCTGATCATAACGTTTTGGCATCGTCACCAACATGCCTTCCGCCGCACCGCCCGCAATATTGGACAGCGACGCGTTACCCACGCCTTCCGGCCCCATAAATTGCGTTTTCAGGCCATTAGCCCGCGCCTGGCGCAGCATCTGCCCCATTTCCGGGTAGTAGCCGCCGTAATACACAAAGTCGATATTCTCTTTTTGCAAGCGAGCAATCAGGGCGGAGAAATCTTTTTCACCGGCGGTAATACCATCAAAAAAGACAATATTGGCATTGCCCTGCTTCAGGCCATCCTGCACGGAGCGCGCCAGTCCTTCGCCGTATTGCTGTTTATCGTGAATGATAGCGATACGCTGCGGTTTCACCGTTTCCAGGATGTATTTCGCGGCCGTTGGCCCCTGGGAGGAGTCCAGTCCGGCGGTACGCATAATGTACTGATAGCCGCGCTGGGTCAGCTCCGGGTTAGTCGCCCCCGGGGAGATCATCAGAATACCTTCATCTTCATAGATATCGGATGCTGGCTGAGTAGAAGAAGAACACAAGTGACCAATAACGTACTGAATACCGTCGTTAACGATTTTGTTGGCCACCGCCACCGCCTGTTTTGGATCGCAGGCATCATCGTACTCTACGCCGACCAGCTTATCGCCTTTAATACCGCCTTTAGCGTTGATGTCTTTAATGGCCTGGCGCGCGCCGTTAAATTCCATATCGCCCCATTGCGCTACCGGGCCGGACATCGCCCCGACTATGGCGACTTTAATATCATCTGCCATTGCCCCCTGCGAGACTGCTAATGCAACAATCCCTGCGATTATTGTTTTCGCTTTCCGTTTCATGTGCCTGTATCCCCATTCGTGATGTTATATGTTTTGTTTTTTGCTGGTTAAAAAGCAGACTGTACTTTTTATAAATGGTGCGCTTTTTACTGACTCATTAATGAGTTAGCGCAGCATTTAAAGCATAATAAGATTAAAATCTCTATTTTTCAGTCTATTAAGAAAAGATAATATTCTGCTTTTCGTTATAGATAAACAAAAAAAAGCACGCTTGTCAGCATAAAATAACGGCACATTAAGCGGAATAATTCACTAGCATTCAGGGAATTATGCTGCCTGTTTTCCATTCTCTAATGCTTCAAACTGTAATTATCGTTGTTAAAAAATTAATAACCTGGTAAATGACACAAAAAAGAGAAAGCATCTGGCCTGCCTGTTTCGGTACACTGATCGCATCTTTTGAAATCGGGACAAGCCGTCGATGAAGCTGACCATTCTTCGTTTAGAACACTTTAGCGCTCAGGATCAGATCGATCTGGGCAAAATCTGGCCGGAATATTCCGCCTCCTCATTAAGCGTAGATGAAACGCACCGGATTTATGCCGCGCGGTTTAACGAGCGTTTGTTGGGCGCCGTAAGAGTGACGCTGAGCGGAACGCAGGGCGCGCTGGATTCCTTACGCGTGCGTGAAATCACCCGTCGCCGCGGCGTCGGGCAATACCTGGTAGAAGAAGTCATCCGCGATAATCCCAACGTCTCGTCGTGGTGGATGGCGGATGTCGGTGTTGAAGACCGCAGCGTGATGGCCGCGTTTATGCAGGCGTTAGGTTTTACCGCCCAGCATGACGGCTGGGAGAAGCGCTAAAAGAAAGCCGGATGGCGCTGACGCTTATCCGGCCTACATGCCGGGAGAAAAGATAAAAACCACCTCGCAATTTTCCAAGAATTTCGCGTTGCAGGCAGGCGGCAAGTTATGAAATCCCCGGGAGCTTACATAAGTAAGTGACCGGGGTTGAATAACGTAGCCAACGCACCTGCAGCGCGAAAGGCGCCAGGAAAATCACTTGGCGTCCGTCGCCGTACCATTCGCATGCCAGTCAAACACGCCGAACTCAAATCCTTTCAGATCGCCTTTCTCATCCCACGACAGCGGTCCCATTACGGTGTCGACCGTGGCGCCTTTCAGGTATTTGGCGATTTCCGCCGGATCGTCGGAGTGGTTCAGCCCCGCCTGCAACGATTGCAGCGCGGCGTAGGTGGTCCAGACAAACGCGCCGCTAGGATCTTGTTTCTTGGCTTTGATAGCATCCACAATCGGTTTGTTCGCCGGGACCTGGTCGTAGTTCTTCGGTTTGGTGACCAGTAAGCCTTCCGCCGACTCTCCGGCGATGTTAGACAGCGACACGTTCGCCACCCCTTCCGGCCCCATAAACTGGGTTTTCAGCCCTGCGGCGCGAGACTGACGCAGGATCTGCCCCATTTCCGGGTGATAACCGCCGTAGTAGACAAAGTCGATATTCTCTTTTTTCAGACGCGCTACCAGAGTGGAGAAGTCTTTTTCGCCGGCGGTGATGCCGTCAAAGAATACGACGTTAACGCCGCCTTTCTTCAGACCGTCCTGCACCGCGCGCGCCAGCCCTTCGCCGTACTGCTGCTTATCGTGGATAATCGCGATGCGCTGCGGTTTTACCTTCTCCAGAATATACTTTGCCGCCGTTGGCCCTTGGTCAGAGTCCAGACCGGTGGTGCGCAAAACCAGCTTATAGCCGCGCGCGGTCAGCTCCGGCGCGGTCGCCGCCGGGGTTATCATCAGGATGCCTTCGTCTTCGTAGATATCAGACGCTGGCTGTGTGGAAGAGGAGCATAAGTGTCCGATAACATACTTGATGCCGTCGTTCACCACTTTGTTAGCGACAGCTACCGCCTGTTTCGGGTCGCAGGCGTCGTCATATTTCACCGCGACGAGCTTATCGCCTTTAATACCGCCTTTCGCATTGATATCGGCAATTGCCTGCTCCGCACCGGTAAATTCCTGGTCGCCATACTGCGCCACCGGACCGGACATCGCGCCGACAACCGCGACTTTAATGTCCTCTGCGAATGCCATATGGCTTAATGACAGGGCGATACATCCTGCCAATAACGTTTTACCCTTCATATTCATCCTGATAATCCCCATTATTCTGGTTGTTACGTGTGTTGTGGTGTTATTGTTCAGCACTTTATTTCGATTATTGGCTAGCTACCCGTGCTTTAGCAGCATACTCTGCTAAAACATACCCGATTTTTATTATTTTGGAATAGCTAAATTTACATTCAGATAACAGATTTGTGTCGGTGGGGGAGAGGAAGGGTCCGTAGGCCCGATAAGCGAAGCGCCATCGGGCAAACGTGTTGCCGGATGGCAGGGTAAACGCCTTATCCGGCCTACAAAAAACAAAACCCCCGAATTCACATTCGAGGGTTCATTGGCAATTCGCGAAGATTACGCTTCGATCGCAGCGCGAAGCTTTTTCATGGCGTTCTTTTCAAGCTGGCGCACACGCTCAGCGGAGACGCCGTAACGATCGGCCAGCTCCTGCAACGTAGACTTATTGTCTTCGTCCAGCCAGCGAGCGCGGATAATATCCTGGCTACGCTCGTCGAGCCCCTGCATCGCGTCGGTCAGTCGGTTGGCGGCCTGCTCTTCCCAGTTATCGTCTTCAATGCCGTCGGCAAAGTTAGACGATTTATCCTGCAGATACAGCACCGGCGCCATTGGCTGGCTGTCGGACTCATCGTCCGAAGACATGTCAAACGTCATGTCCTGCGCCGCCATACGCGACTCCATCTCACGCACGTCTTTACTGGAAACACCCAGTTCGCGCGCCACCATTTCAACCTCATCCTGATTAAACCAGCCCAGACGCTGCTTGGTTTTACGCAGATTAAAGAACAGCTTACGCTGCGCTTTCGTGGTTGCGACTTTAACGATACGCCAGTTACGCAGCACGTATTCGTGAATTTCTGCTTTAATCCAGTGTACGGCGAAGGAAACCAGGCGCACGCCTACTTCCGGGTTAAAACGACGTACGGCTTTCATCAGGCCGATGTTGCCTTCCTGGATCAAATCCGCCTGCGGCAGACCATAGCCCGCATAGTTACGAGCAATATGAACAACAAAGCGCAGGTGAGACAGGATCAGCGTTTTAGCTGCTTCCAGATCGCCCTGGTAATGCAGCCTTTCAGCCAATGCCCGCTCCTCGTCAGCCGATAACATCGGCCACGCGTTCGCCGCCCGGATATAAGATTCCAGGTTGCCAACAGGGGCTAAAGCTAAATTTTGCATTTCTTTGGTCATTCAAATCCTCTCAATCAGTATTGCCTGGCACCGTCAGCGAGCAACAACCGTGCCAAAGCCGATGAGCAACGAGAATATCACCCACTCTTTTATCAGACAGTGATTTTATCCACAAGTTCAATGTAACACTGTGCATAATTTGCACAAATCTTGTGACATAAAGATGACGCGCGGGGAAGAGACAACAGGGACTCTTTCCCTGCGAACGGAAGCCCATTGCAGGGAAAGATTATACCACGATTTTATCAATCGGGAGTAAAGTGACGTAAATGTTGCACCGTGGCCAGCCAGGCGGCGATCCAGCCAATCATGGAACAGACCAGCAGCAGCAACAGGCACTCATCGAACGATAAGCCATTGAGATCAAACTTCGTGCCGAAGACCTGCGCCACTTCAGTCACCGCCGATGATAAACGCATCACCAAAATTTCAGACAATATCAGTGAAAGAAACGCGCCGGAAAAACCGAGCAACGCGCCGCCGTAGAGGAACGGACGCAGGATAAAGCCATCGGTCGCGCCAATCAGCTTTTGCACGTTAATGGTATCGCGACGGGCAAAAATGCTCAGGCGCACGCTGTTGCCGATAACGAGGAAGACCGCCGCGACCATCAGCACGCCGATCATCGCCGACACGCGGCCCACCAGCCCGGTGAGCGCCGCCAGGCGCGCAAACCAGCTATCATCCATGCGGACTTCGTCAATGCCGTTAATCTGCGAGATACGGTCGCGCAGCGTATTAAGCGAGGCGGTACTCTGGAAGTCCAGCTTGGGGATCACCACCGCCACTGCCGGCAGCGGGTTCTCTTCCAGCATGTCCAGCGCGCCGCCAAAACCCGACCAGTTGCGGAATTCTCCCAGCGCGTCCTCACGGGACAGGTAGTTGACCTTTTCAACGCCCTGCTCGGCCTGAAGCTGCCCAACAACCCGCGCCGCCGCATCATCATCCAGCGTTTTTTGCAGATAAACGGTGATCTGCGGCGACGGATAATACTGAGTCGCCGCCTGGTTGACGTTCTTATAGACCATGTAACAGACGCTGGGCAGCGTCAGGGAGATGGCGATCACCATCACCGTCAGAAACGTCGCCAGCGGTTTGCTTTTCAGATCTTGCAGCGCGCCGTGCCAGGCATAGCGCACCTGTTCATTAAAGACATTCGTTTTACGTGAGTTCGGTTTCGGCGTCGGCTTCTGGCGTCCTGGCGCGTTGCGCCCGCCGCCTGTTCCGCCGCGAGACTTACGCAGTCGATCCAGCCGTCCGCCGAACTGCCTGATTTGGTTAATCGCGTCGCGCCTATTCATTGGCCAGGCCTCCATGCAGATGTCCATCGCTCAGGACGAGCTGCCTATAGGAACGACGGGAGATAAGTCCAATATCGTGCGTCGCCATCAGTACCGTCACCCCTACGCGGTTAAACTCTTCAAACAGACGTAAAATCCCTTCCGACAACGCGTCGTCCAGGTTCCCGGTCGGTTCATCCGCCAGCAATACCGCTGGCTTATTGACCACCGCGCGGGCGATGCCCACGCGCTGTTGTTCGCCTCCGGAGAGTTGAATCGGGAAGTTTCTCGCTTTGTCCAGTAGTCCAACCTTATCCAGCGCCGCCGACACACGACGACGGATATCATCGCCGCTGGCACCAGCAATGATTAACGGTATCGCCACATTGTCATAGACCGTGCGATCCATCAGCAGATGGTGATCCTGGAAAATCATCCCAATCTGGCGGCGCAAAAACGGCACTTCGCGGTTTTTCAGACGCGTAATATCATGCCCGCTGAAGAAGATTTTGCCGGCGCTGGGCCGCTCAATCCCACAGATTAGCTTCAGCAGGGTACTTTTCCCCGCGCCGGAGTGGCCGGTCAGAAACGCCATCTCGCCTGGCCGCATATGGAATGTCACTCCCTGCAGCGCTTGTCTCCCGCCGAGATAGGCCTTGCTGACATGTTCAAAGCGAATCATTGTTAATCCTCTCGGGCAAAAAGTGCCTCAATAAAATCGTCCGCCTTAAACGGACGCAAATCCTCGATACGTTCGCCCACGCCAATGTAACGGATAGGAATGCCAAACTGGTCAGCTACCGAGAAAATCACCCCGCCTTTCGCCGTACCGTCCAGCTTGGTCAGGGTAATACCGGTTAAGCCTACCGCTTCATGGAACAGTTTGGCCTGGCTTACCGCGTTCTGTCCCGTGCTGGCGTCAATGGTCAGCATAACTTCATGTGGCGCTTCTTCGTCCAGCTTTTTCATGACGCGAACGATTTTTTTCAGCTCTTCCATCAGGTGCGACTTGTTCTGCAGACGCCCTGCCGTATCGGCAATTAACACATCCACATTACGCGCCTTCGCGGCCTGGATAGCGTCAAAAATCACCGAGGCGGAGTCCGCGCCGGTATGCTGGGCGATAACCGGAATGTTGTTACGCTGTCCCCAGACCTGTAGCTGTTCGACCGCCGCCGCGCGGAAAGTATCCCCCGCCGCCAGCATCACTGATTTACCCTGCTGCTCAAACTGGCGCGCCAGTTTACCGATAGTAGTGGTTTTACCCACGCCGTTCACGCCAACCATCAGAATAACAAAAGGCGTTTTACCTTCAATATTAAGCGGTTCGTCTACCTTCGCCAGAATCTCGCCCATCTCGTCTTTCAACAGACCATACAGCGCCTCGGCATCTTTAAGCTGTTTGCGGCTGGCGCCTTCCGTCAGATTAGCGATAATCTTACGCGTGGTTTCCACCCCGACATCAGCGATGAGCAACTGCTCTTCCAGCTCCTCGAACAAATCATCGTCGATTTTCTTGCCGCGGAACAGACTGATAAATCCGGAACCGAGATTTTCTTTGGTTTTCAGCAGACTGCGTTTCAGGCGGGCAAAGAAACCTTCTTTAGTCGGTTTTTCCTGCTCCTGAACGATCGCTTCCACCGGCTCGTCTTCTTCCGCCGGCGGAACAACCATCACCGCCTCTTCCGCCGCCTGAGCGGCCAGCGCCTGCGCTTCCAGCTCTTCGTCGGTGAATTTCGCCGCGTTTTCGCCCTCTTCTTCTACCGCGGCAATGACCTCTACGGTTTCCGCTTCGGCCTGCCACTCTTCCGGCGAGATAGCCTCGTCTTTGACCTCTTCCGGCAGCGGCAATTCCTCGCGTTCCACCGCGATCTGCGGCGCTGCCATCTCAATGGCCGCCGCGGGCTCCGGCTCTACCGGCTGCGGTTTTTCGCTCTCCTGAACTTTCTCAGTAACGTCCACCACCTCTTCCGCAAAGGCTTCTGTTTCTGCTTTGCTGTGCGCGGGCGTTTGCGCGTCTACGTCTGCCGCCGTTTCAACAGGGGGCTCAACCGGTCGTTGTTCCTCAACAATCTGCTGTTCTTCGGTCTGTTCCTGCTTCTGCTCTTTATCACCGAAGCCCAACCAGGAAAAGAAGCCACGTTTTTTCTGTTTTGCCATCTGCGACTACACCCCTCGCGGCGCTATATACATGGAAGCTAAAAAAATGATGAAATAGTCTATCACTTAACTTAATTCACATCACCGCCTGGAATAACTTGCAACAGGCGGTTCGAGCAAGAGAAATGAAAAAACCGACTCACTCTGGCAGCGGCCAAATCCGCATTATTGGCGGGCAATGGCGTGGCCGTAAATTACCGGTTCCGGACAGCCCGGGTCTGCGTCCCACCACCGATCGCGTGCGCGAAACGTTATTTAACTGGCTGGCTCCGGTAATGGTAGACGCCCATTGTCTGGATTGCTTTGCCGGCAGCGGCGCGCTGGGTCTGGAAGCGCTATCGCGTTATGCGGCCCAGGCAACGTTACTGGAAATGGATCGCGCCGTATCGCAGCAGTTGCAAAAAAATCTGGCGACGCTGAAAGCCAACAATGCTCGCGTCGTCAATACCAATACTCTGGCCTTCCTCAGCCAGCCGGGGACGCCGCATCACGTCGTCTTTGTCGACCCGCCGTTTCGTAAAGGGCTGCTGGAAGAGACGTTACAATTGCTGGAAACCCAGGGATGGCTGGCCGACGACGCGCTAATCTACGTAGAAAGCGAGGTGGAAAACGGTCTGCCGCCCGTTCCGGCGAACTGGGCATTGTATCGAGAAAAGGTGGCCGGACAGGTCGCTTATCGTCTGTATCAGCGCGACGCGCAAGGAGAAAATGATGTTGATTAATCTGGGCCGCTTATTAATGCTCTTCGTGTGGGCATTTTTGATTCTTAATCTGGTGCATCCCTTCCCGCGCCCGCTCAATATCTTCATCAACGTGGCGTTGGTGTTCATGGCGCTGATGCACGGTATGCAACTGGCGCTACTGAAATCAACGATACCGAAAGCGGGTCCGCAGATGACGACGGGAGAGAAAATCCGCATTTTCCTGTTCGGCGTGTTTGAGCTGCTGGTCTGGCAGAAGAAGTTTAAGAACAAAAAATAACGTTTGCTGCCGGATGACGGTTTATTCGTTATCCGGGGTACGGCTAACAAACCCGACGAACCGCGTTCCCTTATAGTTCAGCGTACCTTGATCACCCACCGTCAAAGCGTGGTACTGCTGCGCTTGTAAACGGAAAGTTTTTTCCAGACCGCCATTGAGCGGCTTAAAACTGACCTCATAGCGCATACTGGTTCCCGCCGGGCTCACTTCCTGCTGGCGAGAGCGTCGGTCGTTAACCGGCTTCTCCCGTTTACTGCTGACCACGACCTGCTTTTGCTGTAACGGCGCCGCCTCATTAGCGGCTTTTTCCCGCCGTTGCTGAACGAAGCGAAACGACGCGGCAACTACGATTAATGCGATGATTATAATGAAGAAAAGCGGTGGCTTACTCATACTGTTAACCTGTCAGAAAATGCGGAAATAAGCATACCCTGCCCGTTATAGTGTTGTCATCTGACCGTCACGGCCTCTACACTGAATAATAGAGCCGCAAGCATACCGTTTGCGAAAAAATAACGAATTCAAGGAATTAAGATGCTTTGGTCGTTTATCGCTGTCTGCCTGTCCGCATGGCTGTATGTGGACGCCTCCTATCGCGGGCCAGCCTGGCAACGCTGGGTTTTTAAGCCCGTCACGTTATTACTATTGCTGTTACTGGCCTGGCAAGCGCCGATGTTTGACGCCATCAGTTATCTTGTGTTGGCCGGACTGTGCGCCTCGCTGGTCGGCGATGCGTTAACGCTCTTGCCGCGTCAACGCCTGCTGTACGCCGTCGGGGCATTTTTCTTATCGCATCTGCTCTACACCATTTATTTTGCCAGCCAAATGACGTTGTCGTTCTTCTGGCCGCTGCCGCTGGCGTTACTGATAGTCGGCGCGTTGCTTATCGCCGTTATCTGGACGCGACTGGAGGAGCTACGCTGGCCGGTGTGTACTTTTATCGCCATGACGCTGGTCATGGTCTGGCTGGCGGGCGAACTGTGGTTCTTCCGCCCAACGGCGCCAGCCCTTTCGGCCTTTACCGGCGCGACGCTGCTGTTTATCGGCAATATCGTCTGGCTGGGTAGCCATTACCGCCGCCGTTTCCGGGCGGATAACGCGATTGCCGCCGCCTGCTACTTTGCCGGACACTTCCTGATTGTTCGCTCGCTGTACCTGTAAATAATAGCGCTTGACTCTGGAGTCGACTCCAGAGTGTATCCTCCGGTTAATGAGAAAATTATCATCAACCGGAGGACGTTATGTCGACCCCTGATACCGATGGCAAAAAAGTCCCGCCCTTTACCTCCTTCAGATTAGCCCCGGCGATACAGAAGGCCGATAGCTGCTGCTGCGAAGAACATTGCGCGTCCAGCGCGCCTGTTTCTACTGCCGTGGCAGGCACGCGCTATACCTGGAAAATCTCCGGCATGGACTGCGCCGCCTGCGCCCGAAAAGTGGAGAATGCGGTCCGCCAAATTCGCGGCGTCAACCAGGCGCAAGTGCTGTTCGCCACCGAAAAGTTAGTGGTCGATGCCGACGCCGACCTCCGCGCGCAAATTGAACGCGCCGTACAGAAGGCGGGTTATACCTTGCGTAGCGAAGATTCGCGCGACGCCGCGCCTGAATCTCGTCTTAAAGAGAACCTGCCGCTTATTACGCTGATCATTATGATGGCGATAAGCTGGGGGCTGGAGCAATTTAACCACCCGTTCGGCCAACTGGCCTTTATCGTCACCACTCTGGTCGGTCTGTATCCTATTGCCCGCCAGGCGCTGCGGCTGATGAAAAGCGGCAGTTGGTTCGCTATTGAAACGCTGATGAGCGTCGCCGCCATTGGCGCGCTGTTTATAGGCGCGACGGCGGAGGCAGCAATGGTATTGCTGCTGTTCCTCATCGGCGAGCGCCTGGAAGGATGGGCCGCCAGCCGCGCCCGTAAAGGCGTCAGCGCGTTAATGGCGCTTAAACCGGAAACGGCGACCCGTCTGCGCGACGGCGTACGGGAAGAGGTCGCTATTAATACCCTGCGACCGGGCGATATTATCGAAGTCGCCGCCGGGGGGCGTTTACCCGCCGACGGTAAACTGGTTTCCGGTTTCGCCAGCTTTGATGAAAGCGCGCTCACCGGCGAGTCTATCCCGGTGGAGCGCGCAACGGGCGACAAAGTCCCGGCAGGCGCGACCAGCGTTGACCGTCTCGTCACCCTGAAGGTGCTATCTGAACCTGGCGCCAGCGCGATTGACCGTATCCTGACGCTGATTGAAGAGGCGGAAGAGCGCCGTGCGCCCATTGAGCGGTTTATTGACCGTTTCAGCCGCATCTATACGCCAGTCATTATGGTCATCGCGCTGCTGGTGACGCTTATTCCGCCGCTGATGTTCGATGGCGGCTGGCAGGAGTGGATTTATAAAGGGCTGACGCTGCTGCTCATCGGTTGCCCGTGCGCGCTGGTGATCTCCACGCCCGCGGCCATTACCTCCGGGCTGGCGGCGGCGGCACGGCGCGGCGCATTGATTAAAGGCGGCGCAGCGCTGGAGCAACTGGGCCGTATCACGCAGGTCGCCTTTGATAAAACCGGTACGTTGACCATTGGTAAACCACGGGTGACGGCGATTCATCCGGCAAGCGGTATCAGCGAGGCTGAACTGTTGGCGCTGGCGGCAGCCGTAGAACAAGGCGCTACGCACCCGCTGGCGCAGGCTATTGTCCGCGAAGCGCAGACACGCGATCTGGCGATCCCGACGGCGGAATCGCAGCGAACGCTGGCCGGCACCGGAATTGAAGCGCAGGTTAACGGCGAACGTATTCTGATTTGCGCGGCGGGAAAACAGCCTACGGCAGCGTTTGCCGGGCAAATTAGCGAACTGGAAAACGCCGGGCAGACGGTGGTTCTGGTGCTGCGTAACGAGACCGTTGTTGGCGTCCTCGCCCTCCAGGATACGTTGCGTGACGATGCGCGCGACGCCATCCGCGAACTGCATCAGTTAGGCGTTAACGGCGTGATTCTGACCGGCGATAACCCACGGGCGGCGGCAGCGATTGCCGGCGAGCTGGATCTGGCGTTTAAAGCCGGACTACTGCCGGAAGACAAGGTGCGGGCAGTCACCGCCCTTAACCAACAAGCGCCGCTGGCGATGGTGGGCGACGGCATTAATGATGCGCCCGCGATGAAAGCCGCCAGTATCGGAATTGCGATGGGCAGCGGTACTGACGTCGCGCTGGAAACGGCTGACGCCGCCCTTACTCATAACCGTCTGCGCGGGTTAGCGCAGATGATTACGCTGGCGCGCGCTACCCACGCGAATATCCGGCAGAACATCACCATTGCGCTGGGGCTGAAAGCTATTTTCCTGGTGACGACGCTACTTGGTTTTACCGGGCTATGGCTGGCAATCCTGGCGGATACGGGAGCCACGGTATTGGTGACCGCCAACGCGCTACGTTTGCTGCGTAAAAACTAATCTTCTCCCGCCCGGCGGCGTCGTGTCGCCGGGTTATCCCGCGATATTCCTTTCTTTGTACATATTATTCACGCGAAAATTATTTATTTTCTATTACTTATCAAACCATTAATCAGAAATAGCGTGATTTGATGTAAGGTTAATATTTATCCAACCGATATTGATCATACCGTCTACAAAATAAGGAATGTTAGGCACTATGAAAAATATCAAAGTCATCACCGGCGTTATCGCGACGCTGGGCATATTTAGCGCCTTATTGTTGGTGACAGGAATACTGTTTTATTCCGCCGTCAGCAGCGATCGGCTGAATTTCCAGAATGCGAGCGCGCTGAGTTACCAACAACAGGAACTGGGCGGCAGTTTTCAGACATTGATCGAAACCCGCGTCACCATTAACCGCGTGGCGATACGCATGTTAAAAAGTCAGCGCGATCCCGCCTCACTGGACGCCATGAACACGCTGTTAACCAACGCTGGCGCGTCGCTCAACGAAGCGGAAAAGCATTTCAACAACTACGTGAACTCCGAAGCGATCGCGGGCAAAGATCCGGCGTTGGATGCCCAGGCCGAAGCCAGCTTTAAGCAGATGTATGACGTTTTGCAGCAGTCTATCCACTATCTTAAAGCCGATAATTACGCCGCCTATGGCAACCTTGACGCGCAAAAAGCGCAGGATGACATGGAGCAGGTATATGACCAGTGGCTCTCTCAAAATGCGCAATTAATAAAATTAGCCAGCGATCAGAATCAGAGCAGCTTTACCCAGATGCAATGGACGCTGGGGATAATTCTACTTATCGTACTCATCGTGCTGGCGTTTATCTGGCTGGGGCTGCAACGCGTTCTACTCCGCCCGCTGCAACGGATTATGGCGCACATTCAAACGATCGCCGACGGCGATCTTACCCATGAGATAGAGGCCGAAGGACGCAGTGAAATGGGCCAACTGGCCGCCGGTCTTAAAACGATGCAGCAGTCGTTAATCCGTACCGTCAGCGCGGTGCGCGATAACGCGGACTCTATCTATACTGGCGCAGGCGAAATTTCCGCCGGCAGCAGCGACCTCTCTTCCCGTACCGAACAACAGGCCTCGGCGCTGGAGGAGACCGCCGCCAGCATGGAACAGTTAACCGCCACGGTACGGCAAAACACCGATAACGCACGACAGGCGACGGGTCTGGCGAAAACCGCATCAGAAACCGCGCGTAAAGGAGGACGCGTGGTGGATAACGTAGTGAACACCATGAACGATATCGCCGAAAGTTCGGAAAAAATCGTGGACATCACCAGCGTGATTGACGGTATCGCCTTCCAGACTAATATCCTGGCGCTGAACGCCGCGGTAGAAGCCGCCCGTGCCGGCGAACAGGGGCGAGGATTCGCGGTCGTGGCCGGAGAGGTACGCACGTTGGCCAGCCGTAGCGCGCAGGCCGCCAAAGAGATCAAAGTGCTGATTGAAAACTCCGTGTCGCGCATTGATACCGGCTCTACGCAGGTACGCGAAGCGGGAGAAACCATGAAAGAGATCGTCAACGCCGTGACCCGCGTGACCGATATTATGGGCGAAATCGCCTCTGCCTCCGATGAGCAAAGCAAAGGCATTGAGCAAGTGGCGCAGGCGGTATCGGAAATGGACAGCGTGACGCAGCAAAACGCCTCGCTGGTAGAGGAATCCGCAGCAGCGGCGGCGGCGCTGGAAGATCAGGCTAACGAACTTCGTCAGGCGGTCGCCGCGTTCCGCATCCAGAAACAACCTCGTCGGGAGGCGTCGCCGACGCCGTTAAGCAAAGGTTTAACGCCGCAGCCCGCCGCAGAACAGGCGAACTGGGAAAGCTTCTAATCAGAATGCTATCTGCCGTGCGGTTAATGCGCTTTACGCAATAAATAGCGGTACGGCAGACCCTCCGTCTCTTGCGCCAGCAAATCGTGTTCCATAAAGGTACAGAACCCCGGAATATCACGCGTCGTCGCCGGATCGTCGGCGATAATCAGCAATGTTTCGCCAGTTTGCATGTTGCGCACCGTTTTGCGCACCATCATTACTGGTTCAGGGCAACGCAGCCCCAGGGCGTCAAGCGTATGGTCAGGGGAGAAAAACAGATCGCTCATCTTCGTCTCAATGGTAGAAAAACGGCGATATTTTACGCCCATCTTCGTCAGTAAGCCAGGCAGGTTAACGATTGCGTGAAAATTAGCCATTGCAATGCCAGCGCAAAACAGTATTATGCGGCGGTTCTTTATTGGGTTCCCTCACCCCATCCAACAAAAAGGTCACAATATGACTCCGTTTACACAATCACAGCGCGTAAAAGCGTTGTTCTGGCTATCGCTATTCCATTTACTGGTGATCATTTCCAGTAACTATCTGGTGCAGCTCCCCATCACTATTTTTGGTTTCCACACGACCTGGGGCGCGTTTAGTTTTCCTTTTATTTTTCTTGCCACCGATCTTACCGTGCGTATTTTTGGCGCATCGCTGGCGCGCCGCATTATCTTCGCCGTCATGATCCCCGCGCTGCTGGTGTCGTATGTGGTGTCATCGCTGTTCTATATGGGCGCCTGGCAAGGTTTCGCCGCGTTGGCGAACTTTAATCTGTTTGTCGCCCGTATCGCCGCCGCCAGCTTTATGGCCTACGCGCTGGGACAGATCCTTGATGTCCATGTGTTTAACCGCCTGCGCCAAAATCGTCGCTGGTGGCTGGCGCCGACCGCGTCAACGCTGTTTGGCAATATCAGCGATACCCTTGCCTTTTTCTTCATTGCGTTCTGGCGAAGCCCCGATGCCTTTATGGCCGAACACTGGATGGAAATTGCGCTGGTGGATTATTGCTTTAAGGTGCTCATCAGCATTATTTTCTTCCTGCCGATGTACGGCGTTCTACTGAATATGTTGCTGAAAAAGCTGGCAGATAAATCTGAAATTTCCCCATTACCGGCAAGTTAAAGGTTCGTTTTCCGAGTTGTGATAAGATGAGCGAATGAGCCGTTATGGCCGTTTATCGAAAGGAAGAAGTCAATGCGCAATTTGGTTAAATATGCCGGTATTGGCCTGCTGGTTATGGGGCTTGCGGCCTGTGATAACAACGATACAAAAGCGTCGGCAGAAAGCGCCGCCGCAGAAAGTCAGGCCTCCGGCCAGCCCATCAGCCTGATGGATGGCAAACTCAGTTTCTCGCTGCCGGCGGATATGACCGATCAAAGCGGTAAGTTGGGCACCCAAGCGAATAATATGCACGTTTATTCTGACCCGACGGGCCAGAAAGCGGTGATTGTTATTGTCGGCGATAATACCGATGAAGCGTTGCCGGTGCTGGCGAACCGCCTGCTTGAGCAACAGCGTAGCCGCGACCCGCAGCTTCAGGTCGTCACCAATAAGTCTATTGAGCTCAAAGGCCATACGTTGCAACAACTGGACAGCATTATCTCCGCGAAGGGCCAGACGGCGTATTCTTCCATCGTGCTGGGTAAAGTGGATAACCAATTGCTGACGATTCAGGTCACGCTGCCTGCGGACAATCAGCAAAAAGCGCAAACCACGGCTGAAAACATCATCAATACGTTAGTTATTAAGTAACCTTCACGACGATGATGCGGCCTCCGACAGTGCAGACGGAGGCCGTTTTTTTAAGCGCCAGGTCAGCAATAGCGCCATCGCTACCAGCCCGGCTGCCGCCAGATAAATCACCGGCACGCCCGCCCAGGTCATCACCAGCCCCGCCAGCGGCCCGGTAACCCCCAAAGACATATCCATAAAGACGGTATAGGTCGCCAGCGCCGCACCCTGGTTCTGCGGCGGCACGGCTTTGACGGCCACCACGCCCAGCGCTGGAAAGACCAGCGAAAACCCCATCCCCGTGAGTAAAACGCCGATTTTTGCCATCCACGGCATGGCTGCCGTCCCCACCAGTAACAGACCAATAATCTCCACGCCAAAGCAGATCATGGCGACATTCAACCCGCCTAAGCGATTGATGCCGTTAGGGAACAGCAAACGCGTGCCGACAAACGCGACGCTAAATAACGTGAGCGCAAAGGCGGCGCCATCCCAGCCTTTAGCATCATAAAATAAGGTAATAAACGTCGCGATGACGCCAAACCCTGCCGAGGCCAGCGCCAACGCCATACCATACAGCCAGACACGTCCCAGCACCGCGCGAAACGGTAGCGGCTTGCCTTTGTTCGCCTTCACCGACGGACGTGAAAGCGCTAACAGTATCGCGAACAGCGCCACGCCCATCACCGTTAGCGCCAGTCCCTGTAACCCGCCCCAGGCATAACACAGCACGCCCAGCGGCGCGCCCATCGCCATTGCGCCGTAGGTGACGATACCGTTCCAGGAGATAACCCGACCAATATGCAACGACCCGACGACGCCGACGCCCCACAGTGTCGAACCGGTGCCGGCAAAACTTTGCCCAATCCCCAAAATCACGCGACCCAGCCCCAGTAGCAACAAACTGATCATCGGCCAGGCGCTGGCGATATCCGCCAGCAGGTAGCCGAGTCCGCTTAAAAAACAGCCGCATAAGCCAAAGACAACGATTTTTTTCGGCCCTAATACATCCGCATACCGCCCGGCATGGGGACGGCTTAACAGAGTGGCGAAGTATTGCAGGCTGATAATAAGCCCCGCCCAGAACGCGCTGAATCCCATCGCATCATGCACATAGCCGGGCAAGACGGCGAGCGGCAGGCCGATGGTCAGGTAGCTGGCAAAGTTAAACATCACAATGGAGACAATACGCAGATTGAGGCGCAATCCGTTTAGCGCCGGTTCAGCGACGGGTTCGGGCATGAGTATCACCGCATTTTTACAACATGTTTTCTTTTCTATCATGGCGCGCGGTGAAAATCAGTAGTGAGATTCAGATTATCGGTATCAGGGCAGCCGCTACACTTAGAAAAAAACACAACAAGGAAAACTTCATGGCAACCGCTCAACCCGACAAAACGGGTATGCATATTCTGCTGAAACTGGCCTCCCTGGTTATTATTCTCGCCGGGATTCATGCCGCGGCGGATATTATTGTACAACTCTTGCTGGCGCTCTTTTTCGCCATCGTTCTTAACCCATTAGTGACCTGGTTTATTCGTCGGGGCGTGAAGCGACCGCTGGCGATTACTATCGTGGTGGTCGTCATGCTGATCGTGCTTACCGCGCTGGTGGGTGTACTTGCCGCATCGCTTAATGAATTTATCGCTATGCTGCCTAAATACAGCAAGGAGCTGACGCGTAAAGTCTTACACCTTCAGGAGTTAATGCCCTTCCTGAATTTACATATGTC
The DNA here is from genome assembly GCF_017573605.1 of Salmonella sp. 32070601201500089SM. Taxonomy (NCBI): domain Bacteria; kingdom Pseudomonadati; phylum Pseudomonadota; class Gammaproteobacteria; order Enterobacterales; family Enterobacteriaceae; genus Salmonella; species Salmonella sp. 32070601201500089SM. The sequence goes on along the minus strand of NZ_JAGETK010000009.1, from coordinate 87,865 downwards.
GCCGGAACGTATGCTCCGCGGGATGGATTCCGATAAAATCATGCTCTTCACCACAACATTAATGACCGGCGTATCGGGCGCGATGGCAAGCATTGTGCTGCTGGTGATGACCGTGGTTTTTATGCTGTTTGAGGTGCGTCACGTGCCTTATAAATTACGTTTCGCGCTAAACAATCCACAAATCCATATTGCCGGCCTGCACCGCGCCCTGAAAGGCGTCTCGCATTATCTGGCGCTGAAAACGCTGCTCAGTCTATGGACGGGCGCGATTATCTGGCTGGGGCTGGCGTTAATGGATATTCAGTTTGCGCTAATGTGGGGCGTACTGGCCTTTTTGCTCAATTACGTTCCTAATATCGGCTCGGTGATTTCCGCCGTTCCCCCCATGATTCAGGCGCTGTTATTTAACGGTTTTTACGAGTGCGTACTGGTCGGCGCGCTCTTTTTGGTGGTCCATATGGTGATTGGCAACATTATGGAGCCACGCATGATGGGCCATCGTCTGGGAATGTCCACGCTGGTGGTATTTCTTTCGTTATTGGTCTGGGGATGGCTATTAGGCCCGGTCGGGATGCTCTTGTCCGTTCCTTTGACCAGCGTCTGCAAAATCTGGATGGAAACCACTAAAGGCGGCAGCAAACTGGCGATCTTACTGGGGCCAGGCCGACCGAAAAGCCGTTTACCGGGATGAGGCGACAGATGCTACAATCTCCTCTTCTTCATAGGCAACGTTGGTCCTGATATGTACCAGATCGTTCTGGGAAAAGTGTCAACATTAAGCGCAGGTCAATTGCCCGACGCGTTAATCGCTCAGGCGCCGCAGGGCGTTCGCCGGGCAAGCTGGCTGGCCGGGCGCGTGCTGCTTTCCCGTGCGCTCTCGCCGCTACCGGAGATGGTGTATGGCGAACAGGGTAAACCGGCTTTTTCCGCCGGAACGCCGCTGTGGTTTAACCTCAGCCATAGCGGCGACACTATTGCTCTGTTGCTTAGCGACGAAGGTGAAGTCGGCTGCGATATTGAAGTGATCCGCCCGCGCGATAACTGGCGTTCGCTGGCAAATGCGGTATTCAGCCTCGGCGAACATGCTGAAATGGAAGCGGAACGTCCGGAGCGACAACTGGCGGCCTTCTGGCGTATCTGGACGCGTAAAGAAGCCATCGTAAAACAACGCGGCGGCAGCGCCTAGCAAATCGTCAGCGTGGACAGCACGTTGCCCTCTGCCTTGTCGGTCAGCCAGTGTCAGCTCAATACGCTCAGTCTGGCAGTCTGTACCCCCACACCGTTTACGCTGACGCCGCAGACGATAACGAAAGCGCTATGACACATTAATTTTTCCCTCTGGCGGCGGACGTGTGTTACAAAATGCGGAGCTTCCCATGCGCCGACGCGCCATACCAAAAGGTTTAAGTCAGATGCAACGTGTCACCATCACCCTCGATGACGATTTACTGGAAACGCTGGACAGCCTGAGCCAGCGACGCGGCTATAACAATCGCTCCGAAGCGATCCGTGATATTCTGCGCGGCGCTCTGGCGCAGGAGGCCACTCAGGAACACGGCACACAGGGTTTCGCGGTACTTTCATATGTTTATGAACATGAGAAACGGGATTTAGCCAGCCGCATCGTCTCCACCCAGCATCATCATCATGATTTATCCGTCGCCACGCTGCACGTCCATATCAACCACGATGACTGTCTGGAGATCGCCGTTCTGAAGGGCGATATGGGCGACGTACAGCATTTTGCCGATGATGTTATCGCCCAGCGCGGCGTGCGCCACGGCCACTTGCAGTGTTTGCCGAAAGAAGACTAACGCCGGGGGCGCTTCGCTTGCCCGGCCTACGTTCGCACGTCTGTCGTTTGTAGGCCGGATGAGGCGCAGCCGCCATCCGGCAATAATGTTTACGCCATTGTGCCAATCGTTTTTCTGAAGCGTAACAGCGCTATCAGGAAGAACACGCCGCCTATCGCCAGCAGGGTCAGGAACTGCGGCCAGACGATACTCAAACCTGCGCCGCGATAAAGAATAGCCTGGGCAAGGCTGACAAAATGCGTCGTCGGCATGGTCAGCATAATATCCTGCACCGCCTGCGGCATACTTTCGCGCGGCGTGGAACCGCCGGAAAGCATTTGTAGCGGTAACAGTACCAGAATCATTAATAACCCCAGTTGCGGCATCGAACGGGCGATGGTGCCCATAAAAATCCCAATTGAAGTGGTGGCGAACAGGCTCAGCGCCACGCCCAACATAAACAATGGGATCGATCCTTCAATCGGTACGCCAAGTACGCCTTTCACCATCAGCATCAAAGACAAACCGGAAACCACCAGCACAACCAGCCCCATCGACCATACTTTTGCCATCATGATCTCAAAGGGCGTGACCGGCATCACCAACAGATGCTCTACAGTGCCGTGTTCTCGCTCGCGGATCAGCGCCGATCCGGTCAGCACTATCGCCAGCATGGTAATGTTGTTGATAATCGCCATCACGCCGCCAAACCACGCCGGGTCCAGATTCGGGTTAAAGCGCATCCGAATCTCCAGCGACACAGGCTGAACGCTATCTCCCCGCGCGCGCGCCACAAAGCTGTTGACCTCGCCGCTAATAATATTCTGGATATAACTGTTGCCGGTAAACGCCTGGCTCATGCGCGTCGCATCGACGTTAACCTGAATATCAGGCTGACGTCCGGCCAGCACATCACGCTGGAAATTCGGCGGAATGTTGACCGCAAAGGTATAGCGTCCGGCATCCAGTCCGGCATCCATTTCCGTTGCCGTAATCATCTCCGGCGGCAGAAACCACGGGCGGTAAAAACTATTCACAATACGGTTCGACAACTGCGACTGATCCATATCGGCGATGGCGATAGGGGCAAGATGCAACGAACCGGGCAGGACGGTAGCGGAGGAGTAAACCGAAATCGTAAAGGCGAAGACGATCAGCGCCAGCATCGCTTTGTCGCCCAGCAGACTGCGCAGTTCTTTAACGCCGAGATTATAAATATTACGTAATCCGCGCATTACCCCTCCTGTTTTTTCAGCAGCAGAATGCTCAGACCCATCACCACCGGGACGGCAATCAGTAACGGCATAAATAACGGCCAGAGATCGGACAGATCCAACGCTTTGGAAAACGTCCCGCGCGCGATCGTCAGAAAATGGCTGGTCGGGTAGATCTCGCCGATCCATCTTCCCGGTCCTTCCAGCGAAGCCACCGGATCGATCATGCCGGAAAATTGTGTTGCCGGAATGAGGGTAATAATCGACGTCCCAAAAATAGCGGCGATTTGGCTCTTCATAAACGTGGAGATCAGCAGCCCCAGACCGGTGGCGATGATGACGTAAAGTAGCGCCGCGAGGGTAAGCGTGAGAAAGCTGCCTTTCAGCGGCACGCCGAACACAAAGACCGACAGCGCGCACAGTAGCAAGAAGTTCAGCATACCCAGCGCGATATACGGCAGTTGTTTACCCAGCAAAAATTCGCTGCGCGTCGTCGGCGTTACGTACAGATTAATTATCGACCCCAGCTCTTTCTCCCGCACCACGCTCAGGGCGCTAAGCATTGACGGGATCATCATGAGCAGCAGCGGAATGACCGCCGGAACGATAGCGGGCAGACTTTTCACATCCGGGTTATAGCGATAGCGCGTTTCAATGTTGAGCAGCCCGGTCTGTTTAACCGGGTTCGGCTGACGACTTGCCGCCTCCTGCAGCCAGCTTTGGTGCATCGCCTGAACGTACCCCTTCACCGTCTCGGCGCGGCTGGGCATGGCGCCATCCACCCAGACGCCAATCTGCGCTGGCGTACCGCGAGCAATATCGCGGCCAAAATTAGGCGGGCTCTCAATGGCAACCGCCAACTCTCCCGAACGCATCCGCCGGTCAAGCTCGTCATAGCTGGCGAGCGGCGGCTGTTCGATAAAATAGCGCGATCCCGCCAGATTGAGCGACCATGCCTGGCTGCTGACGGTTTGATCGCGATCGAGTACGGCAAAACGCAGGTTCTCCACGTCCATACTGATGCCATAGCCCATAATCAGCATCAGAATTACCGTTCCCAGCAGCGCCAGCGTCGAGCGTACCGGATCGCGGCGTAGCTCCAGCGCTTCGCGGCGACTGTAGCTGAACAAACGCCGGAAGCTCAATCCCTGCCGCGACGGTTTACCTGACGCGGCGGGCGTCTGGGATGGCGGTATTGGGGTTTCAGGCGCCGCTCCCGCAGCTTCCTGTAGCCAGGAAATAAACGCCGCCTCCAGATTGGCCGCGCCCCGCTGTTGCATCAATTCCTGCGGCGTACCGCTGGCGAGCACTTTACCGGCGTGCATCAATGACATTCGGTCGCAACGTTCCGCTTCGTTCATAAAATGGGTCGAGATAAAAATCGTCACCTTATCCTGACGCGAAAGATCGACCATAAGCTGCCAGAACATATCCCTGGCGACCGGATCAACGCCGGACGTTGGCTCATCAAGAATCAGCATTTCCGGGCGATGGATCACCGCTACCGCCAGCGATAAACGCTGGCGGATACCGAGCGGCAACGAAGCGGGGAGCGTATCTTCCACCTCCGTTAGCATAAAGCGTTCGATCATCTGCGCGACGCGCGCCGGGATCTCCGCTGGCGGAATATGAAACAGGCGGGCATGAAGTTCCAGATTCTGCCGCACGGTGAGTTCGTTATAGAGCGAAAAAGCCTGCGACATATACCCGACCCGGCGACGGGTGTCGATGTCGTTCGGGTCTACCGGCTGGCCAAATAGCCAGGCCTGGCCTTCGCTGGCGGGAAGCAGACCGGTCAGCATTTTCATGGTGGTCGATTTGCCGCAACCGTTTGAACCGAGGAAGCCAAAAATCTCGCCGCGCGGAATACGGAAATTAACATGGTCAACCGCGACGAACTTACCGAAACGCATGGTCAGATCTTTCGCCTCAATGGCAATCTCTTCCTGCTCAGCGTGATACGGCGGGATCACCACTGGCTTATGCGCCTGGCGCTGCGCTTCTGGCAACAGGGCGATAAACGCCTGTTCCAGCGTCGCGCTATGGGTTTCTGCCCGCAGTTGCTGCGCGCTGCCGGTTGCCAGTATCTCGCCCGCATTCATCGCCACCAGCCAGTCAAAACGCTCCGCCTCTTCCATATAGGCCGTTGCGACCAACACGCTCATATTGGTCTGCCGTTGGCGGATACTGTCGATTAAGTCCCAGAACTGAGCGCGGGAGAGCGGGTCCACGCCGGTGGTAGGCTCATCAAGAATCAGCAATTCCGGGTCATGAATCAGCGCACAGCACAGCCCCAGCTTTTGTTTCATCCCACCGGACAGCTTCCCGGCAGGACGGTCACGAAACGGTGCCAGGCCCGTGCTGTTCAGCAGCTCGGTAATACGCGCTTCACGTTCAGCTTTGTCATGACCAAAGAGACGAGCAAAAAAATCGACGTTCTCATAAACCGATAACGTGTGATAAAGGTTTTTCCCCAGCCCCTGCGGCATCCAGGCGATGCGCGGACAGACGTCGCGGCGATGTTTCGCATCGCGCATATCCCCGCCCAGGACGATAACGTTCCCTTGCTCAATCACCCGCGCGCCAGAAATCAGCGACAGCAGGCTCGACTTACCCACCCCGTCCGGACCAATCAGCCCGACCATACTACGGGCGGGAATGTCCAGCGTGATATTGTTCAGCGCGGCTGTTTTTCCGTAATGCTGGCTCACCCCCTCAAGCTGCGCCACGGGAGGAACAGGCACCAGCGTCAGCGACGTCATTGCGACAGCCTCACGCTTAGAGCGTCAGGCCAGGGCACGCGCTCATCCAGACGAACCCAGGCCATTCCCGGCAAACCGGTTTTGACATATTCCAGATGCTGTCGCAGTAGCTCTGGCGGAATACGCGCTTTGACGCGGAACATCAGCTTCAGTCGTTCATCGTGGGTTTCCACGGTTTTGGGCGTGAACTGCGCCACGCTGGCGACAAAACTGATCGTCGCCGGAATACGCAGATCCGGCGCGGCGTCCAGCACCAGTCGCGCTTCGCCGCCGATCTTCAACAACCCCGCCTGTTCGGTCGGCAGGAAAAATGTCATATAAACATCGCTGAGATCGACCATGTTCAACACCCGGCCGCCAGCCGATAACACTTCGCCCGGCTCCGCAACGCGGTACTGCACGCGTCCATCGCGCGGCGCTTTTAATTCGCTGTCGTCGATGTCGGCGACAATACGCCGCTCGGTCGCCTGCGCCGCTTCCACGCGCGTTTGCGCCTGGATAATACTGGTACGCGCCGCTTCAATCGCCGCTTTTGCCGCAGATACCTGCGCTTTGGCGGTCTCCAGGGCGGCGCGCGCGCTTTCCGCCGCCGCGCGATCGTCATCTAACTGTTGTACAGATACCGCGCCACGCTGCGACAGCGAACGAGAACGCACGTGACGTTTAGAGACGGAGTCCAGCTCAGCTTCCCGCTGTTTGACGACCGACTGCGCGGCGCGCATTTCACTCTGGCGTTGCTCCAGCAAAGCACGGGCGGCGGCAACCGCGCTTTCGGCCTCTTTAATCTGCGCAATCGCCTCCAGCCGCTGCTCCTGCAGCACGCGGGTATCCATTTTCGCCAGCACCTCGCCCTGACGAACGAACTGCCCTTCCGAAACGAGGATGGTATCAATACGCCCGGCAATCTTAGTGGCAATATCCACTTCGGTGGCTTCAATTCTGCCGTTGCTGGCGGCAAACCCCTCCGGTATTCCCGCAGGGCGCAGCATCCACCAGGCTATCGCGGCCACCGCCACAAGAATCCCCGCTCCCCACCACACCAGATGACGCTTCATTTTGTCCATAATCGACCCGCCGTAATCCCTGTTGTCTAACCATGCGTGTCACAAAGTCCGCCGGGCGTGCGCTCAGCGGGGGTTTCCATTCGGGATAAGAATGAAAAAAGAAAAGGGGCCAGACGACGAACAGACGCCGATGAAGCGCTCGCCGTCAAAGGGAGTGAATGATGTAGGTACCCGGAAAAGAGGGAGTAATGTTGTCATCATCAGCGTTCCTGGCCGTAAATGAAACACGCATACTCATAACTGCTATAAATCGATACTAACACCTCTGTCCGGGATGTCTATTCGCTTATTGTTTGTAATGGTACTTAGCGTTTTGCCGCCAAATCCTGCGCACAGGCCCAAGCGCTCGACCACGCCCACTGGAAGTTATAGCCGCCCAACCAGCCGGTGACGTCCATCACTTCGCCGATAAAATAGAGGCCCGGCACGCGGCGCGCTTCCATAGTCCGCGATGATAGTTCGTTTGTATCCACGCCGCCCAGCGTCACTTCCGCTGTCCGATAGCCTTCGGTGCCGTTAGGCTGCACTTGCCAGGCCGTAAGCGTGTCAACCAACGCCTGCTGGTCACGAACGTTCAACTGCCTGAGCGATACATCCGGGATCTGCCCCAACTGTTGTAAACACTCCACCAACCGTTTCGGCAGATGCATCGCCAGCGTGTTCTTCAGACTCTGGTTCGGGTGCGCGTTACGCTGTTCATTGAGAACGTCTTCCAGCGAGAGATCCGGCAATAAGTTAATGCTCACTAACTCGCCCGGTTGCCAGTAGCTGGAAATCTGTAAAACGGCGGGGCCGGACAGCCCACGATGGGTAAAAAGTAGGTTTTCCCGAAATACCGTGCCATTGCGGGCGGTAATCACGCAGGGCACAGAGACGCCAGACAGCGTCTGGAGCTGTTCTAACAGCGGCTTATGTAGCGTAAAGGGCACCAGCCCGGCGCGCGTCGGCAACACCTTGAGACCAAACTGTTCGGCGATTTTATAGCCAAACGGTGATGCGCCAAGCCCCGGCATCGACAGGCCGCCGCTGGCAATCACCAGCTTTTGCGTAGTCACCGTCTCGCCGTTCAACGCCAGTACGAAACCCGACTCATCACGCTCGACGCTCAATACCTCGCTACGCAGGCGCATCGTTACGCCGCCTTTGTCGCACTCGGCAACCAGCATATCGACAATGCGTTGGGCGGAATCATCGCAAAAAAGCTGTCCCAGCGTTTTCTCATGCCAGGCTATCCCATACCTGCCGACCAGATCGATAAAATCCCACTGGGTATAGCGGGCTAATGCTGATTTGCAAAAATGGGGGTTCTGGCTCAAATACGCAGCAGGCTCAACATAAAGATTAGTAAAGTTGCAGCGCCCACCGCCGGACATGAGGATTTTACGTCCTGGCTTCTTGCCATTATCGATGAGCAGCACGCGGCTACCCGCCTGTCCTGCCTGCGCGGCGCAAAACATGCCCGCTGCGCCAGCGCCTATAATAACGGCATCAAACCTTTCCACGTCGCCTTCCTCTCTCAAATTCGGGCGGGAATTGTAAAGTTTCCTCAGTGGTCGCACCAGCGCGAAAAGCGCCTGAAAATGGTATTTATCTGAAATATATAAGATAATTCTTTAGTGATATCAAACAAAGCACGAAGTACATCAAAAAAAGTCTATATTTCACTTTGCCCGCGCCGCCAAAGTCACTGATAATGCGCCGCGTTCATGTCCTCAAAATGGCGTAACGTCCTATGCTACATTTGTTTGCTGGCCTGGATTTACATACCGGGCTTTTATTATTGCTTGCTCTGGCTTTTGTGCTGTTCTACGAAGCGATTAACGGCTTCCATGACACAGCCAATGCAGTCGCAACCGTGATTTACACCCGTGCGATGCGTTCGCAGCTGGCGGTTGTCATGGCGGCGGTGTTTAACTTTTTTGGCGTTTTGCTGGGGGGTCTCAGCGTGGCGTATGCCATTGTGCATATGCTACCGACGGATCTCCTGCTCAACATGGGTTCCGCGCACGGCCTCGCTATGGTCTTTTCCATGTTGCTGGCGGCGATTATCTGGAACCTCGGTACCTGGTATTTCGGGTTGCCGGCGTCCAGTTCCCACACGCTGATTGGCGCCATTATCGGCATCGGTTTAACCAATGCGATGATGACCGGCACGTCAGTGGTGGATGCGCTTAACATCCCGAAAGTTATCAATATTTTCGGTTCACTCATTATCTCCCCTATTGTCGGTCTGGTATTCGCCGGCGGTCTGATTTTCTTGCTGCGCCGCTACTGGAGCGGTACTAAGAAACGCGCCCGTATCCACCTGACGCCAGCCGAACGTGAAAAGAAAGACGGCAAGAAAAAGCCGCCGTTCTGGACGCGTATCGCGCTGATCCTCTCAGCTATCGGCGTGGCGTTTTCGCATGGCGCGAACGATGGTCAGAAAGGCATTGGCCTGGTCATGCTGGTGCTGATTGGCGTCGCGCCTGCGGGTTTCGTGGTCAATATGAATGCCTCCAGCTACGAAATCACCCGTACGCGCGATGCTATCAACAATGTCGAAACGTACTTTGAGCAGCGTCCTGACCTGCTGAAAGCCGTCACCGGCGTTGACCAACTGATTCCGTCTCCTGAACCAGGCGCGACTGAACCGACTGAATTCCACTGCCATCCGGCTAACACCATTAACGCGCTTAACCGTGCGAAAGGGATGCTGGCAAACGTGGAAAGCTACGACAAGTTAAGCGTTGAACAGCGTAGTCAGTTGCGTCGCATTATGCTGTGCATTTCCGACACGACCGATAAAGTCGTGAAATTGCCTGGCGTAAGCAGCGATGACCAGCGCCTGCTGAAAAAGCTGAAGACCGATATGTTAAGCACCATTGAGTATGCGCCGGTGTGGATCATTATGGCAGTGGCGTTGGCGCTGGGTATTGGTACGATGATCGGCTGGCGTCGCGTGGCGACCACTATCGGCGAGAAAATTGGTAAAAAAGGCATGACGTATGCGCAGGGAATGTCGGCGCAGATGACGGCGGCAGTCTCTATCGGTCTTGCCAGCTACACCGGTATGCCAGTTTCTACCACTCACGTACTCTCCTCTTCAGTGGCGGGAACCATGGTCGTTGATGGCGGCGGGTTGCAGCGTAAAACCGTGACCAGCATTCTGATGGCCTGGGTATTTACGTTACCGGCGGCGATTATTCTTTCCGGCGTGCTGTACTGGCTTTCCCTGAAGATTATTTAAGCCAAATGGGCCGGATAGCGCTGTCACTAATCCGGCCTGTCAGGATGAAACGACACAGGCCTGATAGGCCGCTACAAGCGGCGTCATCCGGAGGCTTATCTAATACGAGCGGGTCAGGAAACTGGCCCGCTTTTTTTATTCAGTGCCAAATCATGAGCGCAATCAAGCTCACCACCACCAAACCGCATAACGCGCTGGTCAGCAGAAACTGGCGGCGCACGCGTTCACAACGGCGAATAAATTCTTCATCATGATGATCGCGATAGCGCTGAGCGTAGATATACCATACCAGGCGCACCTGTTTGTTGGGCTGACCATGCGTGGTAAAGAAGCCGCCGCCATCGACATATTGATAGAGCAAAGGATCGCAACCACGAAGTACCACTAACAGTGCGCGTAGCGATGAGAAATAGCGCGCCATATTAACAATGCAAACGACACATAAAGCCCAGAATAGTGAGACGGTGCTTATCATATCTCCTCCCCGGCGACCCGCCCACGGAGTTCCTCTCCGGGACTACCGCTCCCCGATACCCTGCCAGACAATCAGTGAAAGAGTACTACGAAAGCCGTCCATATTAGCGCTCCGCATTCGAACGGCTCTTATACACATTGTAGGAGATCAGTTAATTTTTTTACCAGAAGGTTAATCACTATCAATGCAATTCCCTGAAAATTTTGTTTAACTAACTGGCAAGCAAGGCAGATTGACGGATTATCCTGGTCGCTATAATGTAAGGATAGTTATGGTAAACGGCTGAGCTAGCCCCGCGCATAGAGTTCGCAGGACGCGGGTGACGCGGCGGCATAAGAAACGCCAGTAGCTCAATGGTCATCGACAACTTATGGAAGGAGTAACACTATGGCTTATAAACACATTCTTATCGCAGTTGATCTCTCCCCGGAAAGTAAAGTTCTGGTTGAAAAAGCGGTCTCTATGGCGCGCCCCTACAACGCGAAAATCTCCCTCATCCACGTTGACGTGAATTATTCAGACCTGTACACCGGTCTGATTGACGTCAATCTGGGCGATATGCAGAAACGTATCTCCGAAGAAACCCACCACGCGCTGACCGAGCTGTCTACCAACGCTGGCTACCCTATCACTGAAACCCTGAGCGGTAGCGGCGATTTGGGCCAGGTGCTGGTTGACGCCATCAAGAAATACGATATGGATCTGGTCGTTTGCGGTCATCACCAGGACTTCTGGAGCAAACTGATGTCTTCTGCGCGCCAGCTGATCAACACCGTTCACGTTGACATGCTGATTGTGCCGCTGCGCGACGAAGAAGAGTAATACTTGCCGTGCCGGCTGGCGGCTAAGACCGCATCTGGTCTATAGTCAATCAGGTTGGCCTGAACCATCAGGCAAATTCCGGCTATCAACAACAACGCCCGCTTATGTGGGCGTTTTGTTTATCCCCCCTTCTTCGCAGTACTCAGTACATCATTCCATCACACCAAACATAATTAGTGTGATCCACTAATTAGTTTGCGTATCATTTGCATAATAACCTATTGATCAGGCTAATAACCGCAGTCTATATCAGGGTAAGACTTTTCGGCGCGTTTTGATATACGCGTTCATACGTTTCGGGATGGCATTAAAAGGCGAAGGAATATGAATACAACTGCACCTACGGGCTTGCTGCAGCAACCTCGTCCATTCTTCATGATCTTTTTTGTAGAATTATGGGAACGATTTGGCTATTACGGCGTCCAGGGCATCCTGGCGGTCTTTTTCGTTAAACAATTGGGTTTTTCTCAGGAACAGGCCTTTATTACCTTTGGCGCTTTTGCGGCGCTGGTTTATGGCCTGATCTCCATCGGCGGCTATGTTGGCGACCATCTGTTAGGGACTAAACGCACCCTGGTCCTGGGCGCGATTGTGCTGGCGATTGGCTATTTTATGACCGGCATGTCGCTATTAAATCCCGATCTGATTTTTATCGCACTGGGTACGATTGCCGTGGGCAACGGGTTATTTAAAGCCAATCCCGCCAGCCTGCTCTCTAAATGCTATCAGCCTAAAGATCCCCGGCTGGATGGCGCTTTCACCCTGTTTTATATGTCGATTAACATCGGTTCTTTGTTATCGCTATCGCTGGCGCCGGTGATTGCCGATAAATTTGGCTATGCGGTGACCTATAATCTGTGCGGCGCTGGTTTAATTGTTGCGCTTCTGGTGTACTTCGCCTGCCGTGGCATGGTGAAAAATATCGGTTCTGAACCGGATCATAAACCGCTACGTTTTCGCAATTTGCTGCTGGTACTACTCGGCACCGTCGTCATGATTTTCCTCTGCGCCTGGCTGATGCACAACGTTAAGATTGCCAATCTGGTGCTCATCGTCCTTTCTATCGTCGTCACTATTTTCTTCTTTCGCGAAGCGTTTCGTCTGGATAAAACCGGCCGCAATAAAATGTTCGTGGCGTTTATTCTGATGATTGAAGCCGTGCTGTTTTACATTCTGTATGCGCAGATGCCTACCTCGCTGAACTTCTTTGCGATTAATAACGTGCATCATGAAATTCTTGGATTCGCCATTAACCCGGTGAGTTTTCAGGCGCTGAACCCATTCTGGGTGGTCGTCGCCAGTCCGGTACTGGCAGCGATTTACACCCGACTGGGTAGCAAAGGCAAAGATCTAACTATGCCGATGAAGTTTACGCTCGGCATGTTCCTCTGCGCGCTGGGTTTTCTGACCGCCGCCGCCGCCGGGATGTGGTTTGCCGATGCGCAAGGACTGACGTCACCGTGGTTTATCGTGCTGGTGTATCTGTTCCAGAGTCTGGGCGAGTTGCTGATTAGCGCGCTGGGACTGGCAATGGTCGCCGCTCTGGTGCCGCAGCATCTGATGGGCTTTATTCTGGGAATGTGGTTCCTGACCCAGGCCGCCGCCTTCCTGCTCGGCGGTTATGTGGCAACCTTCACTGCCGTACCGGAAAACATCACCGATCCGTTGCAGACGCTGCCCATTTATACCGGCGTCTTTAGCAAAATTGGTCTGGTAACGCTGGCGGTCACCGTGGTGATGGCCATTATGGTGCCGTGGTTAAACCGAATGATTAATACGCCAGGTACCGAACAGTAATACTCAGTGCCGGATGCGGCTTACGCCTTATCCGGCCTACAAATAATTGAGAATCGTAGGCCCGATAAGCGCAACGCCATCGGGCAATCCGTTACTCCGTCAGAGGGGTTCCGGCATAAATATCAAACCGATGCCCTTTGGTAACGATGGCGTTGGGCGTCGCGACATCCGCCAGCGGCGGCGCATAATCGGGACGTTTGACCACCACGCGTTTGGTCGCCAACTGACGCGCCGGTTCCAGCAGTCCGTCGGCGTCGAGATCCGGCCCCACCAGCGACTGAAACACCCGCATCTCTTTCTTCACCAGCGCGCTTTTCTGCCGGTGAGGAAACATCGGATCGAGGTAGACCACCTGCGGGCGCGGCGTGATATCGGTCAACGCCGTCAGGCTGGAAGCATGAATCAACTGCAAACGCTCCTGAAGCCAGCCGCCAATATCCGCATCGGCGTAGCCGCGCGTCAGACCGTCATCGAGCAACGCGGCGACCACCGGATTACGCTCCAGCATCCGCACGCGGCAACCGACGGACGCCAGTACAAACGCATCGCGCCCCAGTCCGGCCGTGGCATCAACCACATCCGGCAGATAATCGCCTTTGATACCGACAGCTTTCGCCACCGCTTCGCCGCGCCCGCCGCCGAACTTACGTCGATGGGCCATCGCGCCGCCAACAAAATCGACGAAAATGCCGCCGAGCTTCGGTTCGTCGCGCTTGCGCAGCTCCAGATGTTGCGGCGTCATCACCAGCGCCATCGGGTTGTCTTCGTCATGCTCCAGTCCCCAGCGGGCAGCCAGAACAGATAAGGCGCCGTCTGTGGCGCCCGTTTCATCCATTAAGCAGATTTGCACGTAAAATCAGCCTTTAATCCCGTAATGCTCCAGCATCGCGTCCAGTTGTGGTTCACGGCCACGGAAGCGTTTAAAGAGTTCCATCGGCTCTTCAGAACCACCACGAGTCAGGATGTTATCAAGGAACGACTGACCGGTCTCACGGTTGAAAATGCCTTCCTCCTCAAAGCGGGAATAAGCGTCCGCCGCCAGTACGTCGGCCCACAGATAGCTGTAGTAGCCTGCCGCATAGCCGCCAGCAAAGATATGGCTGAATGCATGTGGGAAGCGGCCCCATGTCGGTGACGGCACCACGGCGACCTGTTTTTTAATTTCAAAGAGCGTCTCAAGAATTTTCGCTCCTTGCTGCGGGTTAAATTCCGCATGCAGACGGAAATCAAACAGACCGAACTCCAGTTGACGCAGAATAAACAGCGCCGCCTGATAGTTTTTCGCCGCCAGCATTTTATCCAGCAGTTCCTTCGGCAGCGGTTCGCCGGTCTCATAGTGGCCGGAGATAAACGCCAGCGCTTCCGGCTCCCAGCACCAGTTTTCCATAAACTGGCTTGGCAGTTCGACCGCGTCCCACGGCACGCCGCTGATACCGGAGACCCCGGCGGTCTCAATGCGGGTCAGCATATGATGCAGGCCATGACCAAACTCGTGGAACAGGGTGATCACTTCGTCATGGGTAAACAGAGCGGGTTTACCGTTCACCGGACGGTTGAAATTACAGGTCAGATAAGCGACCGGCTTTTGCAATGTGCCGTCCGCCTTACGCATCTGGCCGACACAGTCGTCCATCCACGCCCCGCCGCGTTTGTGTTCGCGCGCGTACAGGTCAAGGTAGAAGCTGCCGCGCAGCTCGTTATTTTCGTCATACAGTTCAAAGAAACGCACTTCCGGGTGCCAGACATCAACGTCAGTACGCTCTTTGGCAGTGATGCCGTAAATACGTTTCACCACTTCAAACAGGCCATTCACGGCTTTGTTTTCCGGGAAGTACGGACGTAGCTGCTCATCGCTGATGCTGTACAGGTGCTGTTTTTGCTTTTCACTGTAGTACGCGATATCCCACGGTTGCAGTTCCTCAACGCCAAATTCGGCTTTGGCGAAGGCGCGCAGCTGGGCCAGCTCTTTTTCCCCCTGCGGACGGGCGCGTTTCGCCAGATCGGTTAAGAAATCGAGCACCTGCTGCGGATTTTCCGCCATCTTGGTGGCCAGTGACTCATGGGCATAATTTTCGAAGCCCAGCAGTTGCGCCAGTTCATGGCGCAGCGCAAGAATTTCTTCCATCACCGGGCTGTTATCCCACTTACCGGCGTTCGGCCCCTGGTCGGAGGCACGAGTGGAATAGGCGCGATACATCTCTTCACGCAACGCCTGGTTGTCGCAGTAGGTCATCACTGGCAGATAGCTCGGGATATCCAGAGTCAGCAGGTAACCTTCCTGCTCTTTGGCTTCCGCCTGGGCTTTAGCGGCGGCGAGCGCGCTTTCCGGCATTCCCGCCAGCTCGGCTTCGTCGGTGATGAGCTTCGTCCAGCCCATGGTGGCATCGAGCACATTATTGCTGTACTGGTTGCCCAGCTCAGACAGGCGGGTGGCGATTTCGCCGTAACGCTGCTGTTTCTCTTTCGGCAGGCCGATGCCGGACAGTTCAAAATCACGTAGCGCGTTATCAACCGCTTTCTTCTGCGCGGTATTCAGAGTGGCGTAATGATCGCCGTCGCGCAGGTCGCGGTACGCGTTGTACAACCCTTCATGCTGGCCAACCCAGGTGCTGTATTCCGACAACAGCGGCAGCGTCTGTTCGTAGGCTTCACGCAGCTCCGGGCTATTTTTCACCGAGTTTAAGTGGCTAATTGGCGAGAAAATACGCCCCAGAACATCGTCGGCTTCCGCCAACGGCTGGCAGAGGTTTTCCCAGCTATACGGCGCGCCATGCGCCACAACGCCTTCTACCGCCGCCCGGCAATCGGCCAACGCTTTGGTGACCGCAGGCACCACATGCTCCGGTTTAATTGCAGAAAAAGGCGGCAGTGAAAAAGACGTTAGTAATGGATTGGTCATATGCGCAGTCCTGGTCTAAAAAAGAAATGAAGCGCTCTATCGCGCTTTCGCTATGGATCTAGAATGGGGGATAGTTGGGGGAATTTCAATGATGGTGGGCGCTCATTTCACCCGTGCAGCAACGCCAGCATCCGAACGTAGGCATTGCTGCTGAATCCAATTTTAACGACTGAAGATCAGTAGCTGTAGCGGCATAGTGACAATATCCAGCGCCAAAGTTACCGGCAGCAACACTCTGCCAAATTTTGCCCCGGACATACTGCGCTGATACTGATAGAACTCAACGGTGAAAGGATGGTAAAACGCTAGCTGCTGAGTAACGCTCTGATCTTTATTTTTCTGATGGATAGTCCCCTTCAGGTCCATGACGGATAGCGTGCAATTTACCGCGCCGTCTGCACAAATAAACCCATAGCCTACCGCCGCCAGTTTATCTTTCTCGTCCACCCAGGCGTAAGTCACATTGACTTCACCCGTAAACTCCTTCTTATCTGTATCAATCAGGAATTTAACACCATCCTTTACTCGCATTTTATCCCGGCGAATAGTCGCATCTTTTAACAGCGCCACCACATTATCGCCGCCCTGGGTCAACAGGTAGTCAAAATGTTCGCCAACAAACACCCAGCCCGTTTTCCCGTTGCTATCTTTACCTAAGGAAAGCGCGGTAACGGTATCCGATTTCCAGGTAGACTGATGACGATTGCCATCTTTATCGGTGGCAAGTATCAGCCCAAATGAAAGACAGCCCGACAGCGAACAGCAAACCAGTAATAAAAACAGCGTGCGAACGACACATTTTCCATAATGGAACATCAATGAATCCTTTCTTTTCTATTATTAGCGCTATCGTTTTAATCAAATAAACAAGGTAAAACCAGCACTATCATCATAATAAAAACGATTTCAGAATAAGACCCGACAGGGGTAAGTCGGTGGACGCGTCGCGGCATGATTAGCGTTAAATTCAGATAGGTTTTTCATGGGCGTTTTTCTGAAAACAGGGCCGTGGCATCAATCGTTGTCATTTTTGCGCAAACTGCCCATGTATAATATTCTCAACTTTTTCGTTTCTGGAATACAAGGATTGTATATGACCACGTTATTACAGGTTATTGTACTGATATTTATTGTTTTCTTTATTTTCCCTGGGCGAAAAATTTTCCGTCGGAGTAAGCATCTGCAAGATGGCCGTAAATTAATTTCATCTTCTTCGCTGATGCTGCGAAAATTTGGCAGTTCTCGCGGCTATAACGCGGATTACTACTTTGACATGCAGTACTCTATGAAGTCGCGGACGGTATCACCACCGCGATACCACTCACCAGCATTATTGAGGCGAAACCGGGAACAACGAGAGTCAGTGGTCGTTCAGTCTGGTCAGTCGACTGGATAACAGCGGAAGGGCAAAGAAAACAGACGCGCTTCCTTCATAACTACACCCTATTCAATCGAAATTTTGCCACCTTCCTTAAGACCGTGAAACAGGCCAATCCAGACGCCTGCATCACTTCATTGACGTTATTTACGCTCTGACGCCACAGCCTACTTGTTTTTCCTCCTGGCCAACGGCGATAAAAGCGCAAGAGCGGTAATCTCTACGGATCTGCGGTAAACTATCGGCTAACTTGTTTACTTCCCGGAATATCTGCATCCATGCTCAGTTATCGTCACAGCTTTCACGCTGGCAACCACGCCGACGTCCTTAAACATACCGTTCAGAGCCTGATCATCGAGTCGCTAAAAGAGAAAGAAAAACCGTTTCTCTATCTGGACACGCACGCGGGCGCGGGGCGTTATCAGTTGGGCAGCGAACATGCTGAACGTACCGGAGAGTATCTGGAAGGCATCGCCCGTATCTGGCAGCAGGACGATCTGCCCGCCGAACTGGAACCGTATATTAGCGTCGTAAAACATTTCAACCGCAGCGGGCAGTTACGCTACTACCCGGGCTCCCCGTTAATCGCCCGCCAGTTGCTGCGTGAGCAGGACAGTCTGCAACTCACGGAATTGCATCCCAGCGACTTCCCACTGTTGCGCGCGGAGTTTCAAAAAGACAACCGCGCCCGCGTGGAACGCGCTGACGGCTATCAGCAACTGAAAGCCAAATTGCCGCCGGTTTCCCGCCGCGGTCTGATCCTCATTGACCCGCCTTATGAAATGAAAACCGACTACCAGGCGGTAGTCAGCGGCATCAGCGAGGGTTATAAACGTTTCGCCACCGGGACATACGCGCTATGGTATCCGGTGGTGCTCCGCCAGCAAATTAAGCGCATGATTCATGAGCTGGAGGCCACCGGCATCCGTAAAATCCTGCAAATTGAGCTGGCGATCCGCCCGGACAGCGATCAGCGCGGGATGACGGCGTCCGGTATGATCGTGGTTAACCCGCCGTGGAAACTGGAGCAGCAGATGAACAACGTGCTACCGTGGCTGCACAGCAGGTTGGCGCCAAACGGTCACGGACACACTTCGGTAAGCTGGATCGTGCCGGAGTAATCACAGCCATCGGTGGAACCTTTCACCTTCAGGTATACAATCGCGAATATTTTGGCGGGTAGCGCAGAATCTATCCGTCCGACAACGAACATAAAGGAGCGGTCATGACCAAACACTATGATTACATCGCTATCGGCGGCGGCAGCGGCGGTATCGCCTCGATTAACCGCGCCGCTATGTACGGCCAGAAATGCGCGCTCATCGAAGCCAAAGAGCTGGGCGGTACCTGTGTTAACGTGGGCTGCGTGCCGAAGAAAGTGATGTGGCATGCCGCGCAGATTCGTGAAGCGATTCATCTGTATGGCCCGGACTACGGTTTTGACACCACGATTAATCAGTTCGACTGGAGCAAGCTGATTGCCAGCCGTACCGCGTATATTGACCGCATCCATACTTCATACGACAACGTGCTGGGCAAAAATAACGTGGATGTGATTAAAGGCTTTGCCCGCTTTGTCGATGCCAAAACCATTGAAGTGAACGGCGAAACCATCACCGCCGACCATATTTTGATCGCTACCGGCGGCCGTCCGAGCCATCCGAGCATTCCAGGCGTGGAATACGGCATTGATTCCGACGGTTTCTTTGCGCTGTCTGCCTTGCCGGAGCGCGTCGCGGTGGTAGGCGCAGGTTATATCGCTGTTGAACTGGCTGGCGTTATCAACGCGCTAGGGGCGAAAACGCATCTGTTTGTCCGTAAACATGCGCCGCTGCGCAGTTTTGACCCGATGATTAGCGAAACGCTGGTTGAGGTGATGAACGCCGAAGGCCCGCAACTGCATACTCACGCCGTGCCGAAAGCGGTGGTAAAAAACGCCGACGGCAGTCTGACTCTGGAACTGGAAGATGGCCGCAGTGAAACCGTTGATTGCCTGATCTGGGCCATTGGTCGCGAACCGTCGACCGACAATATTAATCTGGCGGCAGCGGGCGTGAAAACCAATGAAAAAGGTTACATCATTGTCGATAAATTCCAGAATACCAACGTTGAAGGCATTTACGCCGTTGGCGATAACACCGGCGCAGTGGAGTTAACGCCAGTCGCCGTCGCCGCCGGTCGCCGTCTCTCCGAACGCCTGTTTAACAACAAGCCGGACGAGCATCTGGACTACAGCAACATCCCGACCGTGGTCTTTAGCCATCCGCCTATCGGCACCGTCGGGTTAAGCGAGCCGCAGGCGCGCGAGCAGTACGGCGACGAGCAAGTGAAAGTCTATAAATCATCGTTTACCGCTATGTATACCGCGGTGACGACGCACCGCCAGCCGTGCCGTATGAAGCTGGTCTGCGTCGGGCCGGAAGAAAAAATTGTGGGTATCCACGGTATCGGCTTCGGCATGGATGAAATGTTGCAGGGCTTCGCAGTGGCGCTGAAGATGGGCGCTACCAAGAAAGACTTCGATAATACCGTCGCTATTCACCCGACCGCATCGGAAGAGTTTGTGACCATGCGTTAATATCTTGTGCGCCCATCTTCGAGGGTGGGCGCACAGGCCTTCATGATTAATACGTACTGAAATAACTCTGGATCAGTTCCGGATTACGCGTCTGAGTTAATGCCGTCATCAGTAACACCCGCGCCTTCGCCGGGTTGAGCGAGTCAGACACCAGCCCTGGCTGCCCTTTATCCAACGGTACTACGCCGTTTCCGGTGCGGGAAGCGCGCACCACGATAATCCCGGCTTTCTCCGCTTTTTTAATCCCCGCGTCGCTGCGTACCGAGACCGAACCTGCGCCGGTTCCGGCATAAATAATACCGTCCGCGTGATGGGCGATCGCCGCATCATACATATATTCCGGGTCGTCCTGATAGCCGTAAATAATCACCACATTGGGTAATTTTTTGATATTACGTACGTCAAAAACAGATCGCAGGGTATGAATTTTTTCCACCCGCGTTTCGAACTGTGGCTGACCATTAACGATGACCCCCAGATAGCCCTCTTCCGGCGCTTTAAAGGTATCCAGAGTCGTGGCATTAGTTTTCGTCACAAAGCGAGCCGAACCAATACGATCGTTTAAAACCACCATCACACCGCGTCCCTTCGCATTCGGGTCAGCAGCCACCGTGACCGCTTCCAGCAGGTTCATTGCGCCATCGGCGCTGATTGCCGACGCGGGCCGCATTGCAGCGGTAAACACCACCGGTTTGTCGCTTTTCACGGTCAAATTAAGAAAGTAGGCGGTTTCATCGAGCGTGTCAGTGCCATGAGTAATGACCACACCGTCAACATCGTCCCGCGCCAATAACGCATTTACCTTCTGTGAAAGTTTCAGGATAATATCGCTGGTCATATTTTCGCTACCAATATTCGCCACCTGCTCGCCGTCAACGCGAGCGATATTATTCATTTCCGGCACGGCGTTTATTAATGTTTGCACGCCAAGTTCACCGGATTTATATCCGGCGGTTTGTGTATTATTGGCTGCCGTCCCGGCGATAGTGCCGCCTGTCGCGAGAATAACAATATGCGGTAGTGACGTTGAGCTAAATACACAGTGGCTGATGAGCAGCAACACGGCGGCCATGAAAACTCTGATTTTCATTTTCTTCCTCTGAATTAAAAATAATAAGTGACGTGTGCTATAAAAACATGAATAACAATCAGGCCAGAACCATTTTTCCTATTAACAGCCCGACAATGACCGAGACAATTACGTTAACTAATCCCGGACGCATAAAACTATGGTTAAGCACATATTTGCCGATACGCGTCGTACCGGTATCGTCAAACGCCAGCGCCGCCAGACACTGCCCTGCCACCGGAATAAAGAAATAGCCGTTAACGGCAGGCCAGGAGCCGATTAACGCATAAGCGGGCAACCCTAACGCCAGCCCCAGCGGCAACAAAATTAACGTCGTTGCCGCCTGGCTGCTGACCATAGCGGACACGAAAAACATCATAATGGCGATAAGCCAGGTATGCTGTTGCAATAGAGTTTGCACTTCTGCCTTAATCAACGCGATATGACCATTCACGAACGTCTCACTCATCCAGGCCAGGCCGAAGGCGCAGACAATCGCCAGCGCGCCCGCCCGAAATACCGTACCGCTGATAATCTGATCGACCTGCGGCCGACATAACAACACAATCAGGCAGGCAAAAGAGAGCATCGTAATCTGGATAGCGGCGGACATCGAAAGCGGTTGTAGCCCTTTCGCTGTTTCCACCATGGGCCGCAGCGCCGGAATCAGTCCTAACAGAACGATAACGATCGCGCTGGTCAGAAATAACGCCACCGACAATTTGGCGCGCGAAGTGACCACCGTATTTTTACTTTCTTTCTGCGCAGGTTTAATTAACCCTTCAGCAAGCCGACGTTGATATTCCGGATCGTCTTTTAACTCTTTTCCTTTATTAAAGGTCGCTATTGCCCCCATCGCTACACCGATTAACGTGGCGGGCACGCAAATCATCATTATGGTTGAAATAGAGACGCCCAACGGCGCCATTAAACCAATCATCGCCGCCATGGCGGCAGATATAGGACTGGCGGTGATCGCCTGTTGCGATGCGATAACGGAAATAGATAAAGGACGTTCCGGTCGAATACCTGAATCCCGTGCGACTTCAGAAATAACCGGTAGCAAGCTATAAACGACATGCCCCGTTCCTGACATAAAAGTGAAGATATAACAGATAAACGGCGCTAATAACGTAATGTAACGCGGGTGGCGACGCAGAATTTTTTCCGCCAGTTTGACCAGTAAATCCAGCCCGCCGGAGGCCTGTAAAGAAGCGGCCGCCAGGACAACAGAAAGAATAATCAGAATAACATCAATCGGTGGCGTAGAAGGCGTCAGGCCAAAAATAAAAACCATCACGCCGACGCCTAACCCGCCGACCATCCCTAAAAATACGCCGCCGATCCTGGCGCCTATCATCAGGGCCACAAGGATAAAACATAATTCCGTCCAAAACATACTTCCTCCTGGGTTATCTGGAGTGAGTGTCGCTTTACATTGAGGGACGTAACCTATTGTGCAAACGGTTTACCAAAACCAAATGCGCCGTAATGAGATAAAACCTGCGCCGCCGATTTCCCGCCCTGCCGCATGGCGCGTAACACGCTTTCTTTATCGGGTTCCGCCATACCCGATTGCAAAATGGAAAGCAAAAAACCGGTTAAGAAGGCGTCGCCTGCGCCCAGCGTATCGACAGGTTCGATATAAACAGGTTGCCACTCCAGATAATCCGCGCCGGAAAAATAATAAACTTTTTCATGCCCGCAGGTGGCAATAATATGCCGACAGCCATAACGATAAAGTTTATTGAGTTTTATTTTGATTTCATCTGGCGATAACCCGCTACAGGAGACAAATCCATAATCTACCCACGGGCATACCTTTTCAAAATAGTCGTCTGTACCGCGCCCGGAAAAATCAAAAGAGAGTAAGACGGTTTGTTGTTTAATTTTCTCCAGTTCCGATTCCAGGTGGCCGTTAATACTGGAATGGACTAAGGTAAATTGTGATATATAACGAAGATCGTCGTCAGACAAGCTAAAAGGATGTTCCCGCAATACGCCGTTTTTGTTGCTGGCGACAAATTGCCGATCGCCATGCGTGAGACGGATACAGGCATACCCATTTTCGCCGGTATAATGGCGGCTGTGAGAGATGTCTATCTGTAGCTGGTGTAATACATCCTGTACGTGCTGCGCGGCGTCGTCATTGCCAAACGCCCCCATAAACGCGCTGGGGATGTCTGCTAATTTCGCATAGACAGCAAAATTTAATGCATTACCGCCGGGGTACATGATGCCGGAATGCAGGTATTTATCGACAACGTTGTCGCCAATACCCAATACGCTGATGCTCATCATTATTCCTTGTTTGTCTTTACAATAAAAAGCGTCCCTGCTTTTTTATCCATCCTGATGTAATTAATATTCCACTTTCCACATATAGCGGCGCGTCGTTAACGGATGCTGACGCGCCTCAGCTAACGCCCGATTGTAAACGGGATAAACGTTATTAAAGAGAGAGTGGTTAAAGTAATCAATAACCGTGGTTTTAATGGTCGATAGCCCCAGTTCTTTCGCATCGACAACTTCAATCCGGCGACCATATTTTTTCAGGAAGTTTAACGCGCGTTCATCCACCGCCCGCGTATTGCCCTCGGAAAACTGGAAGAAGAAAGGCGTATTCGCATCGGTAATTTCAAAGGGCCCGTGGAAAAACTCACCGCTATGAATACAGGCGGAATGTATCCATTGCATTTCCATAAAGATACAGATGCTCTGCAGGTAGGCTGCGCCATAGCCTGCGCCGCTGGCGACGGTGTAAATGACTTTATCGTCTTTATATTCCTGCGCGAACGCCTGCGCACGCTCCGCTACCTGCTCGCAAGCGCGCCAGACGATACGGTTGATTTTGCTGACGCCATCCTGAAAATCGTCGTAGTGCGCATACCCTTCCGTCTGCTGGAGCAGTTCGACCGCACTCAGCAGGCCTTTCATCGTTTTCTCTCCGGCAATATCTTTACCGTCGCCAAACGTGTACGTTTCCACATAGTCGCAATGCGCCACCAACGGTGAATCCATTATCCAGGTTAAACCAATGACCGGCGCGCCGTGCTGACGGGCGATTTCAGCCGCTTTAATTGTCTCTGGCGTATTACCTTTGTGGGAGGCGACAACCACAACGGCATTTTCTCCCAGCGCTACCGGCGGGTTGTTAATAAATTCTCCGCTGTTATACAGACCGACAGTCAACGCTTTCGCTTCTTTTTCTAAAAATGCTTTCGCCGGATAGAACGCCGCATAAGAACCGCCGCACGCCACGTAATAGACGTGTTTAACGCCTCCTTTCTCTGCCTGGCTGGTCACAATATTGCTAACTGTCTCTTTCATACCCATCATGCTTTCCTCTGGTTCCATCAATGATACAGGCGAGGATTCGCCATAAATGACTCATAATGTATTATTATTTTTATATGACATTTAAAGACATTTGATCAAGATGGAAACCAAAAAAAATCGGGATCCGCGATCTGGATCCCGATTCAGCCTGCTCTTCGTTAGCGTAATGCTGACATCATACGGTAAACCGTATTTTATCGCCGACAATCAACTGTTGCGAAACGCAGGAGAGTTCTCCTTTGTTATCAATCATTTCACTTTTTATCAGGATCAGCGGATAACCCTCGTTGACGCCAAGATAATGGGCGACTTCAAAGCTGGCATAAACCAGTTCGATCATCTTACGGGAGTGGGTAAACCATAAATGGTATTTCTCGCGTAAGCATTCATACAAAGAGTGATTATTAAGATCTTCGTCCAGCAAAAACGCAAAACGTGGGGGAAGATGTACGGTTTCCAGCGATACCGCCACATCGTCGGCATAGCGGATACGTTCAATGACGACCGCTTTTTCGCCATCGTTCATATTCAGTAACGCTTTTGTCTCATCGTCTACCGATTCAAAAACGGATTTGATGGTGCGTGACCCCGGGCGACGTCCCTGGGACTGGCATAACTCGCTGAAACTCATGATGCCGGTCATGCTGCGCTGAAATTTCTCACCAGAGACAAAGGTGCCTTTGCCGGAGACACGGGTCAGCAAATTTTCACGCGTCAGCGCATCCAGCGCCTTACGGACCGTGACCCTGCTCACCTGCCAGCGCACGCTCAGTTCATTTTCCGTCGGGATCTGCTGGCCTGGTTTATACTCTCCACGCGCAATAGCCTCTTTTAAGGCGTCTTCAAGCTGCTTATAAAGCGGTTTGGCGCTTTTACTGTCGGGTTGCTCGATCATTTGTATCCATTTGTATTATCATGGTGCCATAGCTTGTATTATAACTATTTACGTTACCTTTGCTTGTGAATCCACGCCATGCGGTGACGTAGTGATACCGCTATGAAACGAATGTTCTGATTTTAGGTCTGGGGAGGGCGTCATGAAAATAGGATTTTCGCAATACTATTCAGTAAGTTATGAAGTGTTTTTTCTTGAGAGGTAAATTGCAAAATGTGATCTACCGCACACTTTGCCACTCAGGTATCGAAGCGAATGTCTACGCTTAATAGACAGCCGGGCAACACCCGTATCTTTTACGACGCAAGCCGGAGGTCCTTGTCATTATGCTCAACCAGAAATTAAACCCCACGCCTTCTGAAGATCTGACTATTGATGTCGATCTGCTTTATGAAACAGACCCGTGCGAGTTAAAGCTGGATGAAATGATCGAGGCGGAACCGGAGCCGGAGATGATCGAGGGGCTTCCCGCCTCTGACGCCCTGACCCCTGCCGATCGGTATCTCGAACTGTTCGAGCATGTACAGTCAACAAAACTGTTTCCAGACAGTAAAACGTTCCCGGACTGCGCGCCGAAGATGGACCCGCTTGATATCCTGATCCGCTACCGTAAGGTCAGACGCCACCGTGATTTTGACTTACGCCGCTTCGTCGAGAACCATTTCTGGCTACCGGAAACCTTATCCAGCGAGTATGTCTCTAACCCCGAAAACTCGCTCAAAGAACATATTGACCAGCTTTGGCCGATACTGACGCGCGAACCGCAGGATCATATTCCGTGGTCTTCGCTGCTGGCGCTACCGCAATCCTATATCGTGCCGGGAGGCCGTTTTAGCGAAACCTATTATTGGGACTCTTATTTTACCATGCTGGGTCTGGCGGAAAGCGGGCGCGAAGATTTACTTAAATGTATGGCGGATAATTTCGCCTGGATGATTGAAAACTATGGCCATATTCCCAACGGCAACCGGACCTATTATCTGAGCCGCTCGCAGCCGCCGGTTTTCGCCCTGATGGTTGAACTGTTCGAAGAAGATGGCGTGCGCGGCGCGCGGCGTTATCTCGACCATCTCAAAATGGAATACGCCTTCTGGATGGACGGCGCCGAATCGCTGGCGCTCAACCAGGCTTATCGCCACGTTGTGCGGATGCCGGACGGTTCCCTGCTGAACCGCTACTGGGACGATCGCGACACGCCGCGCGACGAGTCCTGGCTGGAAGATGTCGAAACTGCAAAACATTCCGGTCGTCCGCCCAATGAAGTCTACCGGGATTTGCGCGCCGGGGCGGCGTCCGGCTGGGACTATTCTTCACGCTGGCTACGCGATGCGGGCCGGCTTGCCAGCATACGTACGACCCAGTTTATCCCTATCGATTTGAACGCTTTTCTGTATAAACTGGAGAGCGCTATCGCCAATATTTCAGCACTGAAAGGCGAACGTGACACCGAGGCACTATTTCGCCAGAAAGCCAGCGATCGACGCGCCGCCGTGAACCATTATCTGTGGGATGATGAAAACGGCTGTTATCGGGACTATGACTGGCGACGCGAAGAAATGGCGCTCTTTTCCGCCGCCAGTATCGTGCCGCTGTATGTCGGTATGGCGAACCACGAGCAGGCCGACCGTCTGGCAAATGTGGTACGCAGCCGTCTGTTAACGCCCGGCGGGATTATGGCGACCGAATACGAAACCGGCGAACAGTGGGATAAACCGAACGGCTGGGCACCGCTGCAATGGATGGCGATTCAGGGCTTCAAACGGTATGGCGACGATATGCTGGGCGATGAAATCGCCCATAACTGGTTAAAAACAGTGAACCATTTTTATCAGGAGCACCATAAACTGATCGAGAAATACCATATTTCCGGCGGTACGCCCCGCGAAGGCGGCGGGGGCGAGTATCCGCTACAGGATGGGTTCGGCTGGACCAATGGCGTGGTGCGCCGCCTGATTGGCCTTTACGGAGAGCCTTAACCTGCTCCGGGCTCAGTGAATCGCATCATAAATGGCTGACTGAATTTTCAGCCATTTTTTATTGTCTGCGCTGGGCCGGGCCTGAGCGCGCAGCCGGGCCTGCTCCGTATCGTACTGCTGGCGCGTCACAACAGCCGGAACGGTGCAAAACGTTTGCAAATAGGTTTTATGCATCGCGGTCAGCGGCGCGCCGCTCGACATGTCATGACTTAACGTTGTGATAAATCGTCGGCAGGGTTTGACCTCATCCATCAGCGCGGGATAACGCAACAACAGTTGCAGCACCTCGGTATGTCCTGCCGCAAACGCTTGCTCCGTCCACGCGAGCTGCCAGTTCATTCCCCCCTGGAGGAACAGCGCCGTCACCCGCGTATCATTGCGCTCTATCGCCGCCCGCATGGTAAACGCATCCCAGGTAATCCCCATATGATTGAGCGTTTCCCGCGCGGAAGGCGCCTCGCGCGGCGGTTCATCCTGCGCCATTGCGGGAGCTTGCCCGTTATCGGAGCCTGGCGACGACGAACTAAATAGCCAGAACGCGCCCGCCAGTATCGCCAGCGTCATGACGCCAACCCCGCCCCACAAAGCGCCGGAAATAAGTTGCTCACGCTCTTCAGGCGTACGCGGAGGCCGCTTACGCGGTGGTTCTATGCTCTCGCTAATCTCATGCTTATCTCCCCCGGCCTGCCGATCTTTAAGCCGCGCGGTTTCCCAGAACTGGCGCAATTCACGTTCATCCGCCAGCAGAAACGAAGCGGGATTCACGCGGGTACGTTTTTCGGCATAGGCGCGCTGGATGGGCCGAACGATTTGCTGATACTGAACGTTTAGCAGCATAAGCTGCGCTGAGGTGAGCGGCTGCCTGGCGATAACCTCGTTTCGCGCGAGGCGGCAATCATCCAGAAACATACGCAGAGTGGTGCGCGACTCGGCGAACAGCGTTAACGCTGAGGCGTCATTAAAAATTCTGACGTAATGTCGGGCAAACAATTTTTTATCGACCACCATAAGCGCCAGTTCGCTAAACAACATGCCCTCCAGCGCATGTTGATCTTCTCCCTGTTTTAACCACTGGCGCAAACGGTCCGGGCCAAAATGTTGCTTGAGGTAGTGATTCAGAGACGCCCGATCCGGCCATGCGCGCGCAATAAGCGCTTTTAACGTCAGTTCTATCGCCCGAAGCTGACGCTGCGCCTCAAGATGCGCCTCCTGGTCGGGTTCTTCCAGCTCAGTTTGATAGGTCAGTAGCGGCTGCTGCTGACGTAGATGCTCCAGCGAGGTGACAAAACGCAACGCGGCAAGGAGTTGATTTTCGCTCACCTCTTGCCCGCTGTCATACTGGGGAACATGCTGCTGAAGGTGACGCAGTTGCAGCATAAACTGGCTCAACTGCGCGTCATTTATCCGCAATTTTTTCGCCACCGCGCCCCAACCGCCCAGGTTAAGACGCGCCTGCTCAAGTTGTTCCATGAACCACCGGGGCTCTTTTCCCTCGGTGGTATGAATACCCAGCAGCAGCAGGATTTCTATTGATGCCTGGCGGATAATCCCCAGGCTATGTTCAAAAGGCGCGCGTGTCGCCTGCGAAGCGCTATTCGTCATTATCTTCCCTAAAAAGACGATCCCGCGACGAGATCTTCGTTTTCTTTTAATTATGTTTTTTCATAGATATAACAGATTCAGCCACATTTCAGTGACTTAATCTTAATGATTGCAAATTTATAAGAAGATCGGTTACTAACCAAAAACATCAGTTTTTCATTCTGCCAACGCGGCGTGACGCTGAACGGCATAGACCTTTTCCCTGCCTGCGTTTGGCCGTCTGACCACTAGCCACGCGTGCAGCACACTTTATAATCGCGCTTTTTATGAGAAAGATGCCATGCCGCACATTTCATCTCGCTTTAGCTCCGCCTGCATCGCGTTTATTAAACAGTGGCAGGGTCTGTCGCTGGAAAAGTATCGCGATCGGCAGGGTAACTGGGTGATTGGTTACGGGCATATGTTGACGCCGGATGAGACGCTGACGTTCATTACGCCCGACCAGGCGGAGGCATTCTTGCTGGATGACCTCAATAGCTGCGATATGCTGCTACAGAATTGTTTGCCGGAACTTAATGATCGGTTTCAACGCGAAACGCTTATTGCGCTGATGTTCAGCATCGGACATCAGCGTTTTTTATCATTAATCAATACGGGTGATATTTCACAGCCAGAAATAAGCGGACTGCGAATTTAACGTCGTTAATTCTATTCATTTAACATCATGGCGGCCTGGGTACGATTTTTTACATCCAGCCGCCGGTAAAGCGACTCCAGATGCGCTTTAACCGTCCCGGTACTAATATTTAACGCCCGCCCAATTTGTTTATTTGATTCTCCTGCGGCAAGCATCTGTAAAATTTCCCGCTGGCGGGCGCTTAACGCTTTTATATCACGGGACTCCAGCTCCGTTGAATTTAACCAATCCCCCGGTAAAAACATCATCCCGCGAGCGACAGCATTGAGCGCAAGGACAAAGGTTTCGGCATCAGAATCGCGTGGCACCACGGCCTGAACGTTAAATTGCATGACTTCATGCAGCCACTTTTGACTGCCATCCATCGCCGTGATAATAATCTTCACCTCCGGAAATTGCTGCGCGATTCTTTGTAACACCTCGCGGCAAAATTCAGCATCCAGGCCGCTATCCAGCATGACCAGCGCATCCGGCGCGCTTTCTATTTTTTGCCAGAGTTCTTCTGCCTGACCGACACTCTGGATACTTATTCCTGGAATGTGCTGCTGCAAACTGATTTTCATTCCATGAATAAATATTGACTGCCTGTCAAACATGATTACCTGCATTACTTTTCTCCACCTGGGTAAGATAATAGTCTCAAGATGAGGAAGGGTATTACCCGTAGGGTAAAATAAGAAGTCGCCATTTGGTATAGGCCATTTTACCGATAGTCATTGGTTGAGGAAGGGAAAGGTTATGAATATTTACAGCTTCAACATCGGGATTACAGAATTCGCTAAAATTAGCCTTTTAAAGTAAGGAATATCTTATTAGCGCGAACAGCCAAGGCTAATTTGAATATTAATTTAATGAAGAGTACGCCTGGCGCGTCACAAAGGAAATATCTGCTTTTCACCTGATGTGTTACAAAAAATAAAGTAGCACATTTTGTTAAAAAATAACCAATCCGCCTGAAAACCGCGACGATGGGTCAATGACAATACCGTATATGTACATGCATTTCTCTCTCCCACTACACCCGCGGCTATCAGCGTGTTTTACCGCTCTCGTCCCGTTTATCGGCTTTTTGGCGCTAAAATGCCTGGCCGGAAGGCGATAAATCCGCCGCGCAACGCGATCAGACGTATTCGTCACGCGAGCAATGATTGCGAAAGGGCTTATTAGGTGCTAGAAAATCAATAAAACCAGCCGCTTCAGCGTCACTGTTTCAATGAGAACAATAATAGAGCCTGATGATGGATAAAATATATGCAATGAAATTGTTTGTACGCGTGGCGGAACGGGAAAGTTTTTCCCGCGCAGCAGAGGATATCGGCCTTCCCAAAGGCAGCGTCTCACGGCAAATACAAGCGTTAGAACATCAACTGGGCATCCGCCTGCTCCACCGCACCACCCGGCGGGTACAGCTTACTCAGGACGGAATGGTTTACTACGAACGGGCAAAAGATCTGTTGAGTAACCTGGATGAACTGGAGGGTCTTTTCCAGCCTGATCCCGCCAGTATCAGCGGCAAAATACGGGTAGATATACCGCCATGTCTCGCAAACAGCCTTATCATGCCGCGCCTGCCCACTTTTTTGCATCAGTATCCCGGCATTGCGCTGGAACTTTGTAGTAGCGATCGACAGGTCGATTTACTACGGGAAGATTTCGACTGCGTGGTGCGCACAGAGCCGCTACATGCGCCAGGGATACTGACGCGCCCGCTTGGCAAACTGAGAAGGGTGAACTGCGCCAGCCCACAATACCTGGCGCGCTTTGGGTATCCAGAAAACCTTGACGACCTCGCCTCACATGCGATGGTGCATTATTCATTGACGCCGGGAGTCTCTTCACCGGGTTTTGCCTTTGAAACTCCCCACGGTATGCAGTGGGTAAAAACCGGCGGAATGCTAACGGTAAACAGTACGGAGACCTGGCATACGGCCTGTCTGGCAGGATTAGGGATCATTCAGACGCCGCGCATTGCTGTACGGGAGGCGTTACGCGCCGGAACGCTCATTGAAATTTTACCGCAATATCGCGCCGCTCCACTGCCGGTGACGCTGCATTATCCCCATCGCCGTAATCTTTCCCGCCGGGTACACCTGTTTATGGTATGGCTGACGGAAACCATTAAAGAGGCCGCAGAGTAGCCGCATTTTCAGCATCCACCGGGGAGAAGCTATACTGACATATTCTATTAATGATGAAGGACTACCGACCTGATGACGCAGGAAAATGACGTAAAACGCCCTATTCAGGAACTGGAGCACGACCCGATACAAAAAATAGAAACGCAGCCGCATGACGCCCCGGAAAAAAACGAAAAGGCAAATCAGGCGTTGCATTCCGTCACCTCCCTGATACAAAAAATTCAGCGTCAACCAATGGTGGCCCACCTCATTCGCGCGACCGAACGTTTTAACGATCGACTGGGTAATCAGTTTGGCGCGGCTATCACCTACTTTTCGTTTCTGTCGATGATCCCGATAATGATGGTGTCCTTTGCCGCGGCAGGTTTTATCCTCGCCTCGCACCCTAATCTACTGGAAGATATTTTCAGCAAGATATTGATGAATGTGAGCGATCCTACGCTGGCGTCCACGCTTAAAAATACGATTAATACGGCGGTTCAACAGCGTACCACGGTAGGGCTGGTCGGACTGGGTATCGCGCTCTATTCCGGCGTTAACTGGATGGGCAACCTGCGGGAAGCGATTCGCGCCCAGTCACGGGACGTCTGGGAGCGCAAGCCGCAGGATCAGGAGAAAATCTGGCTCAAATATCTGCGCGATTTTATCTCGCTGATTGGATTATTAATCGCTTTAATCATTACGCTGTCCATTACTTCCATCGCCGGTTCCGCCCAGCAGATGATCATCTCCGCCTTGTATCTCGACAGCATCGAATGGTTAAAACCGGCCTGGCATTTGATCGGTCTGGCCATCTCTATTTTTGCCAACTATCTGCTTTTTTTCTGGATTTTCTGGCGACTGCCCCGCCATCGTCCACGTAAAAAAGCCTTGATTCGCGGGACATTTATTGCCGCTATCGGTTTTGAGGTGATTAAAATCATTATGACCTATACGTTGCCGTCACTGGTGAAATCGCCTTCCGGCGCGGCGTTTGGCTCCGTACTCGGTCTGATGGCCTTCTTCTACTTTTTTGCCCGTCTGACGTTATTCTGCGCGGCCTGGATAGCCACCGCCGAATACAAGGACGACCCGCGAATGCCGGGTAAAACGCAGCGCTAGTCTGCGGCTTGCTGCCGAATGGCACGCACGGCGTCGTCATTCGGCCTACTGATGTGTAGACCCAGGCCGGGCATGTAAAGCGTACCCGGCGGTACAATCAGGCACGTCCTTCCGCCTCATCTCATTGTTTCAGCATATAAATCCAGTAATTAACTTTTATTTAACCAGAAACCAGTTTTATCCACCAATTCTAAAATTATGTGAAGCATTTCATAGACGCAAAATGGCTGGCTTAAACATTATCCCCTTTTTGCGCTTTTTTTGACCATTTTTAGCTTTTGTTACACATTGAAATATAACTTTTGCTGTGCGTAATATGGCTATTCGTTCGCTAAAAATAAGAAAATAGTATGCAAGCAACCGCCACAACACTCGACCATGAGCAGGAACATGTTCCGGTAAACTCACGCAATAAAGTCGTTATTGCCTCGCTTATCGGCACCGCGATTGAGTTCTTCGACTTCTATATTTACGCCACCGCAGCGGTGATCGTGTTCCCCCTTATCTTCTTCCCCCAGGGCGATCCCACTGCGGCAACGCTACAATCGCTCGCCACCTTCGCTATCGCGTTTGTGGCGCGTCCGATTGGCTCTGCGCTATTCGGTCACTTCGGCGACCGGGTAGGCCGCAAAGTCACGCTGGTGGCTTCGCTGCTGACGATGGGGATCTCCACGGTCATTATCGGTCTGTTACCGGGCTACGCGACGATAGGTATTTTCGCGCCGCTGCTGCTGGCGCTGGCGCGTTTCGGTCAGGGACTGGGGCTGGGCGGCGAATGGGGCGGCGCAGCGTTATTAGCGACGGAGAATGCGCCGCCGCGCAAACGCGCGCTGTATGGCTCCTTCCCGCAGTTGGGCGCGCCGATCGGCTTCTTTTTTGCCAATGGCACCTTCCTGTTGCTCTCCTGGCTGCTGACCGACGAGCAGTTTATGAGCTGGGGCTGGCGCGTGCCGTTTATCTTCTCGGCGGTGCTGGTGATTATCGGCCTGTATGTGCGCGTGTCGCTGCATGAAACGCCGGTGTTTGCGAAAGTCGCCGCAGCGAAAAAGCAGGTGAAAATACCGCTGGGCACGTTGCTGACGAAGCATGTCCGCGTAACCATTCTCGGCACGTTTATCATGCTGGCGACCTACACGCTGTTCTATATCATGACCGTCTATTCCATGACTTACAGCACTGCCGCCGCGCCGGTGGGGCTTGGCTTGCCACGCAATGAAATACTGTGGATGCTGATGATGGCGGTGATTGGTTTCGGCGTGATGGTGCCCGTCGCCGGCCTGCTGGCGGACGCATTTGGCCGTCGGAAAAGCATGGTCATCATTACCACGCTCATCATTCTCTTCGCGTTGTTCGCCTTTACCCCGCTGCTGGGTTCAGGCAATCCAGCGCTGGTATTCGTGTTCCTGTTGTTAGGCCTGAGCCTGATGGGGCTGACCTTCGGCCCAATGGGAGCGCTGCTGCCGGAGCTATTTCCGACGGAAGTGCGCTATACCGGCGCATCGTTTTCCTACAATGTGTCATCGATTCTGGGCGCTTCCGTCGCGCCGTATATTGCCGCATGGCTGCAAAGCCACTACGGGCTGGCGGCGGTAGGGGTTTACCTGGCGTCAATGGCGGCGCTGACGCTGATTGCACTGCTGTTAACCCATGAGACGCGTCATCAGGCGTTGTAATAGGGCGCCGGATGGCGTCATCCGGCGCTACGTTTCACGTTACTGCTTCATCTGCGTTAAAATCGTCCGGCACTGATTGGCTTCGCCCTCAGAGGGCGAAATGAGCGCCAATAGCGCGGCGGCGGGCGTTACCAACGTCGCCAGCGCTGCCGCAACCGCGCCGCGCGCAATCAGCGGGCCGGGCTTGACGCCCGCCTGCGGATTTTTAAATGTCCCGCGCACGTACAGCGGCGATCGCAGCGTAATAATACGAATCCCCTTACTTTCCGGATCAATGGTTAAATCGAGCTGTTCAGAGGCGAAGCTCGCCGTACCGGTCACGTTAATCAACGCATTTTCTGTATCAAAAGCAAAAATTTGCGGTCGCGCCACGCCGTTCGCAATATTGAGATTCGCCGCCGCGCAGTTAACCCGCACTTCGTCATCGCCAAAAATCTGCCCGACAATATAGTTGCCGACGTTCAGCCCCACGATTTCCATCAGGTTGCGGCTAATCAATCCATCATTCATCAATAACTTGAGATTGCCGTTACTGTTGCCAAGCAGCGCGGCGACCGAGTTGCCCGTGCCGCGAATATCCGCATCGCCGTTCAGCTCGCCCAGCGTTTTCTGCATCAGCTCCACATCCGGCATCAGTTCTTTAAGCTTCAGCCGACGCGCCTGTATATCCGCCCGCCCCTGCATCGGCTTTTTATCCCCTTCCAGATGGATGTTGGAGACAATACTGCCGCCTGCCAGACCAAACTTCAGCGGCTGTAGACGTAAGTCGGCGTTTTTCAGGATGATATGGGTCGAAAGATCGCTAATCGGTAGACTGCCGCCATGCTCAATACGCCGGCCTTTAAACCGGACATCGGCGTCCATGACGTCCCATTTGTCGGTTTCAAAGCGGTCGTAAGGCAACACTTTATCCGCCGGCTGAACATTCTTCTCGCCTTTGCGCTGTTCAGACCGTTTCGACTGCTCAGCGTCTTTCCCGGAATCCACGCCAATCAGCGGCCCAAGATCGGCCAGTCGTAACTGGCGCGATTCGACATCGCCTTCCAGTTTGGGGCGCGGTTTACCGGTGGTATAAGTGAGGGAGCCGTGGATATCACTGTCGCCAATGCGCCCGTTAAAACCGCGATAATCAAATACCGATGACTTTTCGGCGTCAATTTTCGCTACCAATCGCCCATCGGTCTCAAACGGCGGCGTATCCGGCAGCAGCACGCCGGTTAAATCATATAAATCGCCCAGTGAATCGCCAGAGAATTTAAGCCGCAGATCGACGCCGCCCATTTTCATCGGCTCGTTCACCACGCCGCTAAAAGCCACCCGCGTACTGCCAGAGCGGAAATCGGCCTGCACAGGAAAAGGCGTACTTTCGCTGCGTAGCGCCAGCATACCGCCTATTTTCCCCGTACCGGTCAACGGTTCCCCGTTATAACGCCCCTGCGCCTTCAGGCCGAAGACATAGTCACCCACGGTGGATTTGTCTGCTTTGCCTTTCGTTCCCGTCACTTCGCTGAACGGCAACGGTTTGCCTAACGGATCGATCAGAATAGTGATATCCGCTTTGCTGACCTTATCATCGATCGCGATTCGCCCCTGGTCGAAGAGAATATTATCCAACCGGAAGGACCAGGCGGAAGGTTTAGCATTGGGGTCCGTATTCTTGTCTTGCGCGAGGTTAAAGGTCCAGTTATTGGTTTTCTCGGACAGACGAATAAGACGCACGTCGGGTTTCACCAGTTTGATCCACGGCAGCCAGACGGCTTTGGTCAGGAGCGCCAGCGGGGCAAGCGTCGCCTCAACGCGTGGCAGATGCACCATCGTAACTTCCGGAATATCCGGCGGATTGCCGAGAATGACGTCTTCCGCGTGAACATGCGGCCACGGTACCCAGCTTCGCCAGCCGGTCTCCTGTTTTTGGCGTTCCCACACCACGCCTAAATCGCCGCGAATAGCGAAAGGCCGGTTCAATTCGGTAGAGACTTTCTGGTTGATGGTCGGTTTGAGGCGGTTCCAGTCAAATGTTGCGATCAACAAAATCACTATGGCGATCAACAACAAGAAAGTCCCTGTGATGGCGGCGGTTATTTTGCCTGCTTTAGTCATGTGTTATTTCCTCACTTCTTCCCTTGCCTGTCCTAAAGATAGTTCAGCCAGACGAAAAAGGAGGATGACCGCGTCTCGTAATACCACGTATTACGGGAACAGTCTGGCGTTACAGGGTCAGAATCACCTCTTCGAGCGATATCAGCGGCACGGGTCGAGAAAGAAAATAGCCCTGGGCGGCAAAGGCGGGCGAACGCTGCACATCACGCCACTCTTCCAGCGTCTCCACGCCCTCGACAATAACGCCGCGGCAGTAGCGGTTCATCAGTTGCAGCAGCAGAGTGAACAGGTTGCGTCCCTCCGGGGACTGACGCAGCATGACGAACAGCTCTCGCGCCACTTTAATGTAGTCATAACGCACTTCGCTCAGCGCTGAAAAATTGGCCATACCGGTACCAAAATCATCCAGCCACAGCGGGCCGAACTCACACATCGAGGCGAAAGAGGAGTCTTTCGGCAAACGAATATGTTCCACCAGTTCGAAACGCAGCCAGGGTAAGCGCTCCATCGCTGCCAGAATGTCCGGCTGTCGTCGCATGGCAATCAGCGTAGGGCCGTCGACATTGACCGATGCCAATAAGTGATGGCGAGTGAAAAAATCCGCTTTTTGTTCAAGCTGATGAAGTTGTTCTTTCACTACGTCAATGCGGTGTCGAACCGCTAACTCCGCGAAATAACGATCCGGGGCAATACGTCTGGAAGGGTTATCAGGATGAGTGACGACAGTGAGAAGTTCAACCGCCATCAGACGGCCATCCGTCTGGTATATCGGCTGGTAAGTATAGGCACGCTCGCATTGCAGCCAATAGCGCCGTTCCTGCAAATTCTCTATACCTGCATCAGGAACGCGTAGCTGCTGGATAACCTGCTTTATCATCTCAGTTGTCCTGTTAATGGGAGTGTGACTGTCCGGACTCGTCAAAGGTTATCGGCGTTCAGGCAGAGAACTTTACCCTCGGTCCCTGGCAAAATAAAAACAGACTCCGAAACTTGTCAAAAATACGCACTTGCTCAAAAAAATAATGGACCGATGTTTTAATATTATTGACCACTAAACATCCACAGCGCACACTAACGCTAATTTTTACAGATCAGGTTCACGACTATGCCTAAAAAGATTGCCGTGATTGGCGAATGCATGATTGAGCTGTCGCAGAAAGGCGCTGATGTTCAGCGCGGCTTCGGCGGCGACACGCTGAATACCTCCGTTTATATTGCCCGTCAGGTCGATTCTGCCGCTCTGGCCGTTCACTATGTGACGGCGCTGGGTACTGACAGTTTCAGCCAACAGATGCTGGAGGCGTGGCAGCATGAAAATGTGGATACCTCGCTAACGCAGCGGATGGAAAATCGCCTGCCAGGCCTCTATTACATCGAAACCGATGACACTGGCGAGCGTACCTTCTACTACTGGCGTAACGAAGCGGCAGCGAAATTCTGGCTGGAGAGCGAACAGTCAGCGGCTATCTGCGAGGCGCTGGCGACCTTCGATTATCTCTACCTGAGCGGCATTAGCCTCGCGATTTTAAGCCCGACCAGCCGTGATAAGCTGCTGTCTTTATTGCGTGAATGCCGGGCCAACGGCGGGAAAGTCATTTTTGATAATAACTATCGCCCGCGTTTATGGACAAGTCGCGAAGAAACGCAGCAGGTCTATCAAAAGATGCTGGAATGTACTGATATCGCCTTCCTGACACTGGACGATGAAGACGCGCTATGGGGTCAGCAACCCGTGGAAGAGGTCATTGCCCGCACCCATGCGGCAGGCGTGCAGGAAGTGGTGGTAAAACGCGGGGCGGATTCTTGCCTGGTCTCGATTCAGGGCGAGGCGCTCATTGACGTTCCGGCAGTCAAACTGCCGAAAGAGAAAGTGATAGACACCACTGCCGCAGGCGACTCCTTCAGCGCCGGTTATCTGGCCGTTCGTTTGACGGGCGGCAGCGCGACGGATGCCGCGAAGCGCGGACACCTGACGGCCAGCACGGTGATTCAGTACCGTGGGGCCATTATTCCGCACGACGCGATGCCGCAGTAAGTCATTCGCTCTTGCCCGGTGGCGCTGTGCTTACCGGGCCGGCAGGCGGCAGCTTACTGTGCCGCCGGTGTCTCCGTCACTTCCGGATGCGCCTCATCTGCTTCAACAGCGGCGGCAGTTGTCGGGACCATGATTTCATCCCACGTCGCCTTTAACGCCTTCATATTAAATTCCGGCTCGCCTTGCGGTTGCAGCAAAATTAATGCCATCTCCTGCGATAGCTGCTGACGTAGATTCTGATTGAGCATATCGACGGTCAGGCTGTTGAGGAAATTCTGGCGCAGCTTCTGATACTGCTCCGGCGCGATATCCACCACTTGATTCTGCAGCGAGCGCATACGCTGTCCAGTCAAAATGTCAGTATCGGTACGCGCGTAGGTCGCGAACAGCTTTTGCAATTCGAGATTTTTCTGCGCCACCAGCGCAGTAAACTCCTCTTCCGACAAACCTTTATCGCGTACTTTCGCCAGTTCATTCGCCACCAGGCTCAAATTGGTATTGAGCTTATCATTAGGTGATTCAATGTTGATGGCGCACTGCGCGCGCAGGAACAGAACCCGGCAGTCAAACCCCAGACCAATATCTTTCGCGTTATTTTTAGTAAGCTCTTGCTGGATATGCCAGAACAGCGCTTCGCGCGCCAGATCCGCCTGCCAGTAGCGCAACAGCGCCGCCGACTCGCGAATCGGTTGCCACGGCGTATCCCACATAATGGAGAGACGATCCTGGCGCACCGCATCGGTCATAATGCTCACTGATTCCGCCC
The DNA here is from genome assembly GCF_017573605.1 of Salmonella sp. 32070601201500089SM. Taxonomy (NCBI): domain Bacteria; kingdom Pseudomonadati; phylum Pseudomonadota; class Gammaproteobacteria; order Enterobacterales; family Enterobacteriaceae; genus Salmonella; species Salmonella sp. 32070601201500089SM. The sequence continues at coordinate 48,523 of NZ_JAGETK010000009.1, read as the reverse complement.
GCAGCGGCGAAAGCGTCGGCACCGGGGCGGGCGTTTCGCGTTTACCTTTCAGCGTACCGAACGTTTTATTGATCTGCTCGGCGACGGAGCGCGCATCAATGTTGCCGACAACAATCAGCGTCATGGCATCCGGGGTGTACCATTTTTCATAGAAAGCCTGAATTTTGGCTGCGTCTACTGGCTGCTTTAACGGTTCCGCGGGATCGTGCCCCAATAACGCCGACCCTTTCAGCCGATAACGCCACCAGCCCTCTTTAGTATCTGCTGGCCACGTCGCAACCATATCTTCGCTGCTTAACGCATGATTCACCGTCTCTGGCGTAATGGTTAATTTACCGGAGACGTTAGCCAGATAGGTCAGCGCTTCTTTCAGCAGATCGTTACGGTTATTGGGTAAACTGAGGTTATAGAGCGTGGAATCATAAGAAACAATAACGGGCGGCATGGGACGTTTCGGATCAAACCCTTGCTGCCATAAAGAACGTGCCTGTGCGGCATCCAGACCACCGCTTTGCGTCAGCGCGATACGGGGAATCGCATGGCTAAACCCGCTCTGTTGCGTACTTTCGGTGAGCGAACCGGTATTAACCTGTAGACGAACTTCAATACGATCGCTGGGGCGCTGAGGCGTAGCCAACACTTGCCACTGTAACCCATTAGCCAGCGTCCCCTGTTGCCATGCCGGATCGGGCTGGAGCGCATCTGCCTGCACATAGCCGGCAGAGGCCAACATCAACAGACTGCCCGCTAAGAGTCGAATTTTTGTGCCCTGCATGTGAACCCCTGATCAACAATCCTGGTAATAAAAAGACAGCCCCGGCAGGGATGCCTGAATATGACGTAAAAACACTTCGTGTTAGACCGCGAGAACCTAAAAATGTCACGGAAGAAGTGAAATAATCCCTAAGCATCATGCTGTATGCTTTGGGCGCAGGGGTCAATTATGCGCAAACACCCGCAGTCCTGGAAGGGACTACGGGCATAAGTGGCGAGATTAGGAGGAAATTTCGTGCGTTTTGCCATCCGGCGCACGATTATTAAGCACATCGTCCAGCTTTTGGTGATCTAACTCTTTCACCCATTTGGCAACCACCACCGTCGCCACGCCGTTACCCACCAGGTTAGTCAGCGCGCGCGCTTCGGACATAAAGCGGTCGATACCGAGGATTAACGCCAGTCCCGCCACCGGCAAATGACCTACGGCGGAGATAGTGGCCGCCAGCACGATAAAGCCGCTTCCGGTCACGCCCGCGGCGCCTTTTGACGATAGCAGCAGCACGACCAGCAGCGTGATCTGGTGGAAGATATCCATATGGCTGTTGGTCGCCTGGGCGATAAACACCGCCGCCATCGTCAGGTAAATAGAGGTGCCATCAAGGTTGAACGAATACCCCGTCGGGATCACCAGCCCCACCACCGATTTACGGCACCCCAGTTTTTCCATCTTATCGAGCATACGCGGCAACGCTGACTCGGAAGAGGAGGTGCCGAGCACAATGAGTAATTCTTCCCGGATATAGCGAATAAATTTAAAAATGCTAAAGCCCGTTACCCGTGCAATCGTCCCCAGCACCACCACCACGAAGAGAATACAGGTGATATAGAAGCAGATAATGAGCTGCCCCAGTTGCACCAGAGAACCGACGCCGTATTTACCGATGGTGAAGGCCATCGCGCCGAATGCGCCAATCGGTGCCAGGCGCATGATCATATTGATGATGCCGAAAATGACCTGCGAAAAACTCTCAATCACATTGAAAATGAGCTGGCCTTTGCTGCCCAAACGGTGCAGCGCAAAACCAAACAACACCGCAAACAGTAAGACCTGCAGAATGTTGCCGCTGGCAAACGCGCCGATCACGCTGCCCGGTATGACATCCATCAGGAAGGCAATAATGCCCTGCTCCTTGGCTTGTGCGGCATAAACGGCCACCGCCTGCGCATCCAGCGTTGCCGGATCGACGTTCATCCCGGCGCCAGGTTGCACAACGTTGACGATGATAAGACCGATAATCAGCGCAATCGTACTGACAATTTCAAAGTAAAGCAGCGCGACCGCGCCGGTACGCCCCACCGCTTTCATGCTTTCCATGCCTGCGATGCCCGTCACGACTGTACAGAAAATGACAGGAGCGATGATCATCTTAATGAGCTTAACGAACGCGTCGCCAAGCGGTTTCATTTGTGCGCCCAGTTCAGGATAGTAATGGCCAAGGAGAATACCAATGGCGATTGCTGTCAGGACCTGAAAATAAAGACTTTTGAACAGAGAGGTTTTCATAGGGTGTCCTTGAAGTAAAAACCACAGGTCTTGTAAGGTTATGAGTAACCTGCGGCCTTAAAATAACACCCACACAACATGACAGAAATGCGCCAGGATCATAATTGAAACAAAAATGTTAAAAAGTTTGAGCTGGCTCGCACAAGCGCGACCTTTTTTAACTTTTGTAATCAGAATTTTCGTGCGACAGATACCGTTCTTCAAAGATATCCGCGGGAACGGGCCGAGCAAACAGGAAGCCTTGCGCCACGTTGACTCCAGCCTGTTCCAGCCACGCGCGTTGCGCCTCGTTCTCCACGCCCTCGGCAATCAATTGTAAATTAAGACTGCGGGCCATCAGGATAATCGCCGTCACCATACTGTGATCATCCGGTAACCCATCGACAAACATTTTATCAATTTTAAGGATATCGACCGGTAGCGACTTCATATGCTGTAACTGGCGCAGCCCCGCGTAACCCATGCCAAAATCATCCAGTGCGATACGCACGCCAGCATTACGTAACGGACGTAAGATAGCGACGGCAGCGTGTGGATCGTCGATACGGCGGCTTTCAGTGACCTCAAGAATCAGCGTACCCGGTTGAATACGATAGCGGTTTAACAATTCCAGCAGATCCGACACCATGCCAGGGTGCATGAGCTGTAACGCGGAAAGATTGACGGAGAGCGGCAATGTCACGCCGCGCTCCTGCCAGGCGGCAAGCTGGCGGCAGGACTCTTCCAGCACCCAATGGCCCACCGTGACCATCAGGCCGCAGGATTCAATGCGCTCAATCAGCCCCTCCGGCAATTCCCAGCTACCGTCCGGCTGCTGCATACGTAATAAGGCTTCGGCGCTTAATACGTTGCCGCTGCGCATCTCGACCTGCGGCTGCAGCCAAATGGCAAACTGATGGTTATCCAGCGCGGTAAGGATATCGCTCTCTTCGGTAAGACGCTGTTGAGCGGCCTCCATCTGCGTCGGGTCAAAGAACTGGATCTGATTTTTACCTTTTCGGCGCGCGGTAAACGCGGCGGAGACGGCGCGGCTATAGAGCTCTTCGGCGGTCAGATCGCCATAATACATCGCAATGCCAATACTGCAGCTTGGGCGCAGTTGAATACCCTGAATGGGCAGTCGTTCATTAATGATAGTGAGTATTTGCTGACCTAATGTGATGGCGTGCCACGGCTCTTTAACGCCGTGGGCGATAATGGCAAAGTCATACCCGCTGACCTGCGTAAGCACCATGCGCGGCGCCAGCACCGACTTCAGCTTCTCAACCAGCGTCAGTAATAGAATCTCCCGCTGCGTTTCTTGCAGCACGCCTGCCGTGTCACGCAACGTTTCGCACGTCACGATGATAAGCGCGGTGGTCTGTTGGCGGGCGATAACCTGTTCCAGCAGCGCCATTAAAAAGGCTTTATTGGGCAGCTCGGAAACCGGAAAACGCATCGCGTTGTCCGTTTGCTCCTCGCGTTGACGCTGCATAAGCTGCTGGTTGAGGTTATAGCTGCGCACCAGCATCCCAATTTCATCATCCTGATGCAGACGCGGCAACGCCAGCTGATGTCCGATCAGCTCCTGCTGCGGAATGTCGTTCAGCTCGCGGGCGATTTTGCGCAGCGGATGCACAATCAGGCGGTTTACGCACCAGGCGATGGCCACCGTCAGGATCAGCGATAAAAGTAAGTAAATGGTCACTAACGTAGAGAGCGCGCTCATGACGAACTTGTACATACGGTACGAATCCGCCTGCAATACAAGGTAGGCCAGCGGTTGCGGATTGGCGGGACGCTCCAGCGAATAAACCGGTAAAGAAATTTGTACCGGCAGTTCGAAGAGACGCGTCACCATAACCGGGACGGGGCGTTCAGGAATGAAGCGCTTACGCAACGCCTGGAACTGATTCGGCAATACCACATCGGCGCGACTCACCACGCCCGCAGGTTTAATACTTTCCAGAATGGTTTCCGCGCCGGGGAGATCCGCTTTTAAAATCGCGGAAGAAAGAGGTTCCCGAACAGATCGCGCGATACTTTCCAGTTGCGTAGCCGTGTTGTAGCGGTTCTGCTGTACCAGATGGAACAACAAAACGGTGCAAAAGACAAAAACAAACACCATGACAACGGCCGCAACCATTGCCATCTGTTTAATTGTTAACGAGCGGCTGACGCGCAAATTGACTCTCCCTGGATATCCCGGACTGCCGCCTGAGTATACCCGATTGCAGCGGCATTAAGAGAGGCTGTATCTGAAAAGGACTTTTCTGAATAACGGTTAATGATAGCGTCTGATGGCGCTGCGCTTCTCAGGCCTACGACGCCTGTCAATTCGTAGGCCTGACGCAATGATTACCAGTCAGCGTAAGGCACCAGAGGCTGCGGCGGTAAATCCATATCCCCCTGCCAGCCCGCCGCGGAATAACGGACATACAGCAGCAGATGACTGGGGGTATAATCTTTCGCCTGCTGAATATCGACAGCCGTACCCACAAACCAGTTGGCAGTGACCCGGCGTTCAATGAGCGCCCGCGCGGTATAGCCAAATCCCTGACTGCTGCCGCCGCCGTTGGTCTGGTCACGCGCATCCTCCTGATAATCCGCCGGAATCAAATTCATCAGCGGATAACGCGGCATGGTACGGTTGCGGGAGTGCGACCAGGATACCGAGCCGCCCAGCTCCCACGACCAGTTTTCCGTACGCTGCCGCCACATCACCGGCACCGCAAACGACAGGTATTCCTGCGGGCTATAATAACCGCCCTGACCCAGTGAATAACCGCTCAGATCTTTGTCGTAATGCCAGATCATGTTATTCAGCCCGACGGTAACACGGCGGTTATTCTCGTTAATCACCTTATAGTAATAACCGGTCATCCAGCGCACGCGCCAGTTATCTTCTACATTTTTACCGCTCAACTGGTCGCCGCTGAGCGACGCCCAGACACCGTTTGCTTCGCCTTTATCATAGCTGAGACTGACGCCGCCGCCGTTGGCCCGCACGCCGCCCCATTTGGTGCCGGTATTGCTGCTGGCATCCTTTTGCCCGCCAAACGCCAGCAGCGAGCTGGAGATCGGGCGACGATGCGCGTTCAGGGTATAACCCAACGGCCCGATATCGTCGCTATAGCTGACGCCGCCGACCACATCAACGACATTAAAGCCCATCGGCGTCGTGCCGATATCCCAGCGCCAGGTCTCATTCTGCCAGCCGACCGCCACGCTCGCGCCCGTATCGGCCTGGCTACGATGTCCGCTGCATTTCTCCAGCGTACAGGTACCCCAGTTATTATCGTATTTTCCATCCGCATCCGTAGAGAAGCGGCCAACATCCATATTCACCATATCAGTACGAAAGAACGCCCGTCCGTCCGACCAGGGCGCATCCACCTGAAGCATCGTGGTATGCGCCTTCAGATCGGAGTAACCGCCAGTCCCGCTCGACCCCCAATAATCGTGCGCCAACGTGACATTGAGATCCTGCTGACGGTACAACTCCGCCGCATTGCTACGCACGCCGCGTTTTAGCCAGTCGTCTTTTTCATCATTGCGCGTCAGGCGGGTAAAGGTATCGTTATCCTGGGGACGAACCGGCGTAATCGCCGCGGCGACCATTGCGTCTTTGTAGGTCTCCAGCGCCCGCTGCGGCTCGCCCGTTTGCGCCTGAAAAGCGGCGGCGTCACGCAATACCATCGCGCTTTCCATTGATGGCGGCTGTGCTTTTGCCTGCGGCGTAATGCGGTTGAAGGTCCGCGCCGCCGCCGTGATATCGCCAAGCTGGAGCTGCGCCAGCGCGACGCGGCGCTGCATGTTAATAGAGGTGATTTGCGACGCAGGCAGCGCCGCCAGCTGAGCGCGCGCCGCAGCGTTATCGCCCTGTGCGATGTCGATTTCCACCCGCCCCAGCATGGCATCGACATTACCCGGTTCCCGCGCCAGAACGGCGTCATAAGCGGCGCGGGCCGCCGCATTATCGCCACGCTGCTGCGCCCAGTCCGCCAACGTTAACGCAATGCGCGTAGAGGGCGGCTGCTGACGTAACAACGCTTCCGCTTCGCGTTCTTTGCCGCTATCGCGCAAGCGGTTAGCGCTTTCCAGCACCTGGTTACTTTGCAATCGGCCCGCCAGTTCCTGAATATTGCTGTTCCACTGGCTGGTCGGCAGGGTATTGAGATGCGCCAGCGCCGCCCGGTCCCGATCGCTGCCGGAAAGATAAAGCCCATAAGCATAGACCTGTTCCGGATCGTTTGGCTTCTGCTGCGCCAGAGAGCGCATTTGCGCATCGGCCTGAGCGTGCTGCCCGGCCTGCCACAGATCGCGTGACAGTCGGTACGTCACCCACACGCTCCCCGGATCTAATGCCAGCCGACGACGGTGCAGTTCTGCGGCCTGCGCCCATTTGCCCTCGCTTTCCAGCGTTTCCGCCTGCTGCGCCAGACGGTCATTTTCCAGACTGCGTTCGATATCGTCGATACTGCGCCGCTGGCTGGCGGAAAGAGAAGCGATAAACGCGGCGGCTTTTTGCGGCGACTGCTGGCGATAAAGATTCGCCAGCCCGCGTACAGCATTGGTATTACCGCTATCCATACGCAGCGTCTGCTGATAATAACGTTCGGCGGCGGCATTATCTTTGCGCGCCATCGCCACATCCCCCAGCCCCAGTACCGCGTAGCTGTCGGTGTTATCCACTGCTCGCGCCTGCTGATAGAAACGCTCCGCCTGGGCCAGATTATTCGCTTTTAAGGCCGCGTCGCCCTGCTGAATTAACAGCCAGTAGCGATTGACCTTCAGCAGACTCTCCCACTTATCGCGGCTGCTGCTGTGCGGCGCCATCGCCAGCGCCTTTTCAAACTGCGCGACGGCGCGGGCGCGATCGCCACGCTGTGAGTATGCCTGCCCCAGCGCGCCGACCGCCTCGCTGTCGTCCTGCCGGGCGCTCACCGCCTGCTGCAATTGCGCAATGGCCTTACCGCCTTCTCCGGCATTAACCGCCGCGATGCCCTGCGAGCGCGCGCGGAACGCCGGATCGGCTAACTGTTTTTGCTGCTCGCTAAGCTGGGCGCGGGCGGCAGACACGCTATCGCCTTCGCTAAACTGCGTCAGATAGTCTTGCAACGCTTTTACGCTGGCGTCGCTCACCGGGAGATCTTTTATCTGCTGGTACCAGATGGCGGAGGCCGCGCTGCGTCCCGTACTGGATTTCGCCATCTGTTTTAGCACCGCGAATCCCTCATCGCGCCGCCCGCTGGCGAACAACAGTTGCGCCAGCGCATTTTGCAGAGCGTTATTACCCGGACTGACGGCATTGATTTTCTGTAGCTGGTTAATCGCTTCGTGACGGCGAGCGAGCAATTTCGCCACGGTCGTCCAGTATTCGACCGCCAGTTCGCCCTCCGGCGGATAACCTTTAAACAGCTTGTCGTAGCTGGCGATCGCTTGTTCAGTATGGCCGGTCGTCGCCAGTAAACGCGCCTCCTGCAAAGACTGGCGTCCTTGCGGCGTGGAGAGCAGCATCGCGGTGCGGGAAGATTGATACGCCGTCGACTCCGGCGCCAGTTGCGCCAGCCGGTCAAGTAACTTCTGCGCCCCGTCGCTATCCCCCTGCCGCAACAGATAGCGGAAACGGGCGGCGATAACCTGTGGATCATTGGGGTCGATCAGCTCCAGGCGATAGAGCGACTGACGGACTAAGTCCTCACGGTGCGTGGCCTCGCCCAGCCGAACCTGCTCCAGCAACTGTTGCTGCGCGGAGGTCGCTGCGCCGGCAAGCGGTGTTAGCGCCATACCAAGCGATAAACCCAACAATGCCCGAGAAACGCCCCTTTTGCCAGGTAAGGCGTTTCGACCGCCAGCCGGCAAAAAAGCGTGCATGAGACTTAACGTGAACTTACGCATTCCTGGCCCCAGTCAGGTAATAATTCACCTTTGACGGTGAAGCGAAAACGGTGTTGATCCCAGCCTTGTCCAAAGAGAGTCAGCACATAGTTGTAATAGGCATCGCTGCCAGGAAAATGGTCTGCGACCCGCTGTCGCTGCACGGCCTGGGCGTCGCGATTTTGCAGGAAAGGCAGTAAGGCGGCGGAAAACCCGACCGGCCCCGTCCCTTGCGCGTTCCCGCTGACGACATCCACTTTCTCCGGTGGAACGCCGTTTTTCATCGTTAACGTCGACATCGGTTTAAATCGCGCCAGTAAACGCGCTTTTTGCGGATCGCCATCATGCATCATTCCCGCCCATAAATAGACGCGAATCGCATCGTAGCTACTGATCAGCGTCTTTTCCGCTTTCAACTGCCAGCCTTGCTTGCTTTCATAACGCACCCAGTCCGGCGAGAAACCTTTCGGCGCGGTTTCCAGCAAAAGCCGCAAATTGGTTTCCCGTAGCGTCGACCACGGCGCGCCAAAACGGCTAAAGTATTGCGCCAACTGCGGCGGCAGATAGCTTGGGTTAAAACGCCAGCTATTCGCCTCGGCAAAGCCGATTTTGCCAGGTAGCAGCATTGAGCCCAGCCCCGGCACATTCACGACCTCTTCGCGGGCGATGCGTTTTAGCAACGCCGTGCCCACCTCGGTATAACGCGTCTCTTTCCACAGACGACCGGCCTCCAGAAGCGACCATGCCATCCAGATATCGCCGTCGGACGCGGAGTTGCTGTCCAGCACCGACCAGGTGTCGGGCTCTTTTTGTCCCCACAGCCAGGCGGGCAGATGTTCACGCAGCGATCCCTGCGCCAGATTGTTTTGCGTCCAGTTAAACAGTTGCGCGAACGCCGGTCGATCGTTCGCTGCCAGGGCAAAGAACATGGCGTAGCTTTGCCCTTCGGAGGTGGTAATTTTTCGCGCATCGCCCGGATCGATAACGCGTCCATGCTGGCTAATGTAATCTTTCTTGAACTGTTCCCACGCAGGCCAGCTACAGGCCGCCTGCGCATTTATTGCCGTCAGCATGACGATCATCGTTATCCATCCGCGCAGCATAGTCATCATGCGTTACTCATGGTCAGGGTCGAGACGACGGCGACTGAGAATACGTAGCAGACGCCACAATACCCACGCCAGTAATACCACACTGAGGGCCGCCAGTACCGCCAGCAGCACAGGGTGATTCGCCAGCGCATACCACAGCCGCTCAAACCACGGCAGATGTCCGACGTAATAGATATCGCCAACGCGCAGACTGTGAACGCCGGACTCGCGGATCACCGCCACGGAACCAAACATCGCGGCGCGTTTACCGCTGTCGTTCACGGCGTCGTTCAGTAGCTGGTAACCGCGCGGGCTGTCAGCCAGCAGAGCAATCACGCTGCGCTGATCATTAAACGGCGACTGGAAGCCCACCACCGCCGCCATCGGGCCGCTGGCGGTGACGGTGGACTGCGCATCCGCCGCGCGATCGGCCTCATCCGGCATAATCGACGGGAAAGCGGTCTGCCGCATCGGGGTTTTTACCCAGCTTTGTGTCGCCTGCACCAACAGATCGATACGCTTATCATCTTTTAGCTTGCCCGGAATAGCGCCAATAATCAGCAGATCGGCGTCTTTGTCGGCTATCTGAGCGCTATCATCGGTGATGGTCAGATTAATTGCCGGGAAACCGGTCTGCCCGCCAATGGCGCCGACCGTATTCAGCAGCGTTTCCATTTGCGCTTCGGTTGGGGTCTTCGGCATCACCGCCAGCGTGTCAGACAAGTCGGCCATCCGGCTGAACGGGAAACCCGCATTGGCGAACGCGCGTAAATCCGGCATCGCGATAAAGTGGTAATATTTCGAAAAATCGATAGTGGAGTCATCCCCTATCACCACATGATTCGGTACCGGCTGGAAGGTAATACAGTTGTCCACCGACCCGCCCGGCATCGGATTCATGTAGCGGAAGTCAAAACGTAGTTGGTTCATCGCCCCCAGTTTGAGCGCCGGAATAGACACATCCGTTTTACCATCCAGCAGTCCCTGAAGTACCGGCAGGCGCAACAGGAGTCGATTAGTTTCCTGCGTGCTGTTAAGGCTAAAGGCTTGCAGAAACTGGTTATTCAGACTGATATCCAGCCGTGAACTGTCTTTAGTCGGCGGCGAGGTATAACGGTAGTTGAGATCCATATCAATACCGTTGCTACGCAGCAAATAGAGGTCCGGCGGCAGATTCAAAGAAACGTTGATGGGCGCCGGCTCCAGCCCACTCGACTGGAGCTGCTCTTCATAGGTTTTCAGCTCGCCAAAAGTGACCGGGCGATCGGTACGCACCCAGTTCGGCGCATCATACGGTTTGCGCGCCAGCAGCGGTTTTACATCGTTGACCACCACGCTGGAACCACGGAAGAGAATATTCCCTTGCGCGATACCTTTTGCCGCCTGCAACAGGTCTTTATCATCTCGACCAAACACAACCAGCAACTTCACATACGGATTATCCGGATGGCTCATCATCTCGATAACCGGCGCGTTAACCGCAGGATGATCGCGCAGGAAATCGGGGCGTCGATCGTTGGTGGCGAACACGATCGCATTGCGATCCGGCAGGTGATTATACAACACCGGGAAGCGCTGACCGCGCCAGCCCGCCCGCGATCCAAACCAGGACGCGACAATAGAAGCCGCCTGCTGCTGCGCCAGATCCGGCATATCAGCAAACACTATCGGCAACGTCACTGGACGGTTATCCCGTGGATCGAAAAACGGCACCGGGAAGTGGGACAGATCGTTATTCACCGCCAGCATGTTATAGGTCAGATCCAGGGCGCTATTTCGCCCGATGTCTAACCACAGAGTACTGCTGGCCGGGTTTTCACACACGTCGCGATAGTGGCCGACAAACTCCAGCCGCACCCGGTTAAAGTCGGTGATAAATAGCGGATTGATAGGTACCTGCGCCAGCGTCTTTTTCCCCAACTGCTCTTTTGTCACCGGCAGTACGCCCATCAGTTCATCATTGAGATAAACCTTGAGCTGCGACTGAACCGGCAGGAGCGACGGCGAGGGCGTATATTCCAGATTCAGCACCGCTTTCGACGCCACTTCATCGCTGCGCATACCAAATTCAATGCCGCCGTTAGGGTTAACGCCACGCAGCGCCATACTACCCGGCGGCGGCGCGATTTGCGCAAAGGTCAGCTTGACCTCGCGCGAAGGCGCGGTCTGCGCCACGACTGGCGCCTGATCTGCGGGCGACTGCGCAGGCTCGGTGGGTTCAGCATTGATCAATGGCGGCATCGCAGGCGCCGCCGCCGTCATGAAAGCAGGAAACGCGCTTAATCCTATTACCGCCGCACACATCCAGGACAATTTTCTTTTCATCGCATTATCATCATTGTTGAGCCTGAGCCATAACCCGATCCGACGGCTGTATCGCCGCTTGCCGCTCCGGGCGACGCGGAATAAACGATACAATCCAGGCAATTAACGCCGTCAACGATCGGAAAATTACTTTTACTGAAGGCGGCGCGAACTCCGCGAGGTGGCGATATCCGCGGAAGCCCAGCTTCAGAATATCCAGCAAGCTTTCCAGCGGTTTATCTTCCGGGAAGCTATCTTGCCAAAGCGCCCACGTATCGGCGCGCGCGAAGGTACACTGCACAAAATCAATATGTTGTTTGGTGGTGAGCGGCATCAGTTGCAGCCCGACCTCATTGCCCGTTACGCGCACCACCTGCGTTGGAAAGACATATTCCTGCTGCCCGCGTTTAAGCAACAGATTCACTTTCTGCCCTTCCAGCACCTGCGCCTGACCGTTGATCTTGATGCCTAACCCGCCGTCGGAGAAGTCATGTACGGTACAGGAGAATAAATGTCCATCTTCGCGGGCGATGGCCCCCGGCATGGCAATTTCGACCCGATGCGCGCGTCTGACCTGTTTACTCTCTACCGAAACCGCAACCGCGCCGCCGAGAATGACCAGGTTGTAGAAGACCCACACCAGGCTAACGATGACGGTCAGCGTTTCATTTTCCGGCCCGTAATAGTATCGCCATACGCCCGCCGCCACGCCGAGCAGGTTAAGCAAGACAAGGAAGATATACGGACGCGAGATTACCCAGTCGACGTACTTCTCTTCCACCAGTCCGCCTTTCGCCGTGACGTTAAATTTCCCTTTGTGCGGATTGATCAACGCGACCAGAGTCGGTGGTGCGATATACCATGCCAGTACCGTTTCATAGATTTCACTCCAGAAAGAGTGACGATACTTGCCCTGAATCTTCGAGTTAGTCAGGCTGGCGTGGACCATGTGCGGTATCACAAATAGCGCAATCATCAACGCAGGCGCATAAATGATATAGGCGTGCAGCAGCAGAAAAGCCAGCGGCGCGGTCAGAAAGATCAGGCGCGGAATGCCGGACAAAAAATGGAACATCGCGTTGAGGTAGCACAGCCGCTGCGCCAGTTTTAAGCCTTTACCAAACAGAGGGTTATCGAGGCGGAAAATTTGCACCATGCCCCGCGCCCAACGAATACGCTGCCCGATATGCGCCGACAGGCTTTCCGTCGCCAGCCCCGCCGCCTGCGGAATGCGCATATACGCTGAGGTATAACCTCGCCGGTGCAGCCGGAGCGATGTATGCGCATCTTCCGTCACCGTCTCAACGGCGATACCGCCAATCTCATCCAGCGGCTTACGGCGAATCACCGCGCACGATCCGCAAAAGAAAGTGGCGTCCCACATATCGTTACCGTCCTGCACCAGTCCGTAAAACAGCGTGCCTTCGTTAGGCGTTTTACGAAAACGTCCCAGGTTGCGCTCAAACGGGTCCGGGGAGAAGAAATGATGCGGCGTCTGCATCATCGCCAGCTGTTTTTCTTTCAGGAACCAGCCCATTGTCATTTGCAGAAACGAGCGCGTCGGCACATGGTCGCAATCGAAGATCGCCACAAACTCGCCTTTCGCGTGTTTTAGCGCATTGTTGATGTTGCCGGCTTTGGCGTGTTCATGCGTGGCGCGGGCAATGTAATGCACGCCAACATGTCGGGCAAAATGACGAAATGATTCACGCCCGCCGTCATCAAGGATCCAGATATTCAGCTTGTCCTTCGGCCAGTCAATGCCAAGCGAAGCGTAAATGGTATTTTTGACCACGTTAAGGTCTTCGTTATAGGTCGGTACAAAAATATCCACCGTCGGCCACTGCGACATTTCTTTCGGCAACGGCACCGGTTGACGATTTAACGGCCACACCACCTGGAAGTACCCCAGCACCAGCACAATCCAGGCGTAGGTTTCCGCAAACAGCAGAATCAGCCCGCACACCAGACTGACCGGGTCGTCCCAATTTAGCGTCGAGGTATAGCGCCACCAGATATAACGACAGGAGACCGTTAGCGACAGCACGATGAGCATCAGCGCGGAAAAGCGTCCCGGCATACGTCGTACCAACAGCGCAACGCCCCACAGCAACAGCAGAAAGATAAATTGCGATAGCGGGTTAAATGGCTGCGTAATACAGATCAGCGCCAGTATCAGTGAAAAGGTCACGATAACGCCCAGAATAAAACGCCGGGCGCCGTTGCTAAGATGTCCCAGCTCTTTTTCCTTTTCCAGATGCGTTGTCTTTTGGCGCACCCGTTCCGGTAAGGTATCCATCCATTGATGGTAACGTCCACGAACGTCCTTCAGGCGCGCAAATGACCGCCAGCGCGGTTCATGACGTTCTTTAGTCGACGAGATCATCACCAGCCAGAGGGTCTGAATGAGGTAGCGGGCCGGGTCCAGCGGGCGCGGGCGGGCGGCGTTAATATGCGGGTAAAGCGCTTTATGCCCGTCGCGAATACGCTGCCAGCGCGGATGCTCAAGCGGAAACACTATCCACGCCAGAATCATCCACAGGCAGCCGAGCGCTGCGCTAAACGGCGACGCGCCGTGGCGGCGGTAACCCTGATAGCGCTCGCTCAAACGCGCGCTAACCGGCGGGATAAGCAGCCACCGGGAAAGGGCGCTCATCGCAGGCTCCCGGCGGACGTTTTGTCGCCCGCATCATGCAGCAGGCACCAGTTCGCCAGCGTTAACACCTCTTCGGCGGCTAACGAATCGCTGCGATATTCGCCTAACGGCTGTTTCGACGCCATGCACTCCGCCATCGCCTCATCGCGATGGATCACAATGGGCAGCAACCGGCGCTGGCTTTGCAGCCAGACCTGGTACAGATCGTCCTGTAACTGACTGCCAATGCGTAAGTCATTGATCAGAATATACGCTCCGGCAGGCAACGCCTGCTGATGAAGGCGAATATGGCAGTTAGCGTCAACCTGGGCTATCGCCAGCGTATGGTCGCAGAGGCTCACCAGCTGCCGTGTCAGCGGTGACGCGCCGTAGGGCAAGTCCAGTAAAATCCAGCTATAACGCCCGCTCGCTTTCAGCGCCTGGATAGCCGATCCGATCTCTCCCAGCGTCTCCTGCCAGGCCTGCGGATTTTCCCGCTCTTGCGCGGTGAGCTGTCCAAACGGCAGTAGATCAAGCTGCGAGGTATAACGTAACCCGGCATCGCGCCAGTCCTGGCCGTCCAGCAACGATCGCGCCCAACCGCCCTGATGGACAAAGTCGACGTTAAACGACATGCGCAGCAGGTTATCGGGGCTGGCGTCAATCACCAGGACATTTTCCCCTAAGATTTGTAACGCCCAGGCGAGTGCTGCGGTGAGAGATGTGGTTCCCACCCCGCCGCGCACGCCCTGCAGTCCCAGAATCGCCATTCATGGCTTCCTTAATGAATGTGGTTGCGCAAATTCAGCCAGGAGTGGCCATCTTTTAATCGCCGCCGCCAACTGTTCGCGTTGGGAAATATCGGTGTAATCTATTTCGGGTAGTGAAAACGCCTGGCTTAATGCCAGAAAATCATTTTGAAAAGTGTAGCCCAACGTTGGATCGGACTGAGCGCCAGGTTCATTGTTATACATTCTGGTTGCTCCTTTTTAAATATTTCTCACTGGCAGCATTACGCCCCGTCGTCAATACGGGAGAACGCGCATTTTTCATCTTTCCGTGACATCATTTATAATGTGTAAAAATGCAAAGCGCAGAGTTACAGGGCATCCTGCCGGACAAATTGATTCACATGCTAAATCTGATGCGTTTTAATTTCAATGTTAGGTTTATTTCTGTGCTTTCGCTAGTAAACTGATAAACAGTTAAAATAGTGACATGAGGGACACTGTGGACCCCGTATTTTCTCTCGGCATCTCATCATTATGGGATGAACTGCGCCATATGCCAACCGGCGGCGTCTGGTGGGTTAACGCCGATCGCCAGCAAGATGCCATCAGTCTGGTGAATCAAACGATTGCGTCACAAACGGAGAATGCAAATGTCGCCGTCATCGGCATGGAAGGCGATCCTGGCAAAGTAATCAAATTAGATGAATCTCACGGTCCGGAGAAAATCCGCTTATTTACCATGCCGGATTCAGAAAAAGGGCTATACTCTTTGCCCCACGATTTGCTTTGTTCTGTTAACCCGACGCATTACTTTTTCATTCTTATTTGTGCAAATAACACGTGGCGGAATATAACGTCAGAAAGCCTGCATAAATGGCTGGAAAAAATGAATAAATGGACTCGTTTTCATCACTGTTCATTGTTGGTTATTAACCCTTGTAATAATAGCGATAAACAGTCCTCGTTGTTGATGGGCGAGTATCGCTCACTTTTTGGCCTCGCCAGTTTACGTTTTCAGGGCGACCAACATTTGTTCGATATTGCCTTCTGGTGTAACGAAAAAGGCGTCAGCGCCCGACAGCAGTTATTGCTGTGTCAGCAGGACGAACGCTGGACGCTATCCCATCAGGAGGAGACGGCAATTCAGCCGCGTAGCGACGAAAAACGCATTCTTAGCCACGTCGCCGTCCTTGAAGGCGCGCCGCCGCTCTCGGAACACTGGACGCTTTTCGACAATAACGAAGCGCTATTCAACGACGCGCGCACGGCGCAGGCCGCGACAATTATTTTTTCGCTTACACAGAACAACCAAATCGAGCCGCTTGCTCGTCGCATTCATACTTTGCGGCGCCAGCGGGGAAGCGCGCTGAAAATTGTCGTGCGCGAAAATATCGCCAGTTTGCGCGCCACCGATGAGCGCCTGCTGCTGGGCTGCGGCGCGAATATGATCATTCCCTGGAACGCCCCGCTTT
The DNA here is from genome assembly GCF_017573605.1 of Salmonella sp. 32070601201500089SM. Taxonomy (NCBI): domain Bacteria; kingdom Pseudomonadati; phylum Pseudomonadota; class Gammaproteobacteria; order Enterobacterales; family Enterobacteriaceae; genus Salmonella; species Salmonella sp. 32070601201500089SM. The sequence goes on along the minus strand of NZ_JAGETK010000009.1, from coordinate 32,150 downwards.
CACGCTGCCTGACGCTTATTGAAAGCGTGCAGGGACAGCAGTTCAGCCGTTACGTACCGGAAGACATCACCACGCTACTGTCAATGACGCAGCCGTTGAAACTGCGCGGTTTTCAGCCGTGGGATATCTTCTGCGATGCCATCCATACGATGATGAGCAACACCCTGCTCCCCGCCGACGGGAAAGGCGTTCTGGTCGCGCTGCGCCCGGTGCCGGGCATTCGGGTTGAGCAGGCGTTAACATTATGTCGGCCAAACCGAACCGGCGATATTATGACCATCGGCGGCAACCGTCTGGTGCTGTTTTTATCATTCTGCCGGGTCAACGATCTGGATACCGCGTTAAACCATATTTTCCCTTTGCCGACGGGCGATATTTTCTCTAATCGTATGGTCTGGTTCGAAGATAAACAAATCAGCGCCGAGCTGGTGCAGATGCGCTTATTGTCGCCGGAACTGTGGGGAACGCCGCTACCGCTGGCAAAACGCGCCGACCCGGTAATAAATGCCGAACACGATGGCCGCATCTGGCGTCGTATTCCTGAACCCCTGCGATTGCTCGACGACACCGCGGAGCGTGCATCATGATGACCATCAGCGATATCGTGCAAATTATTCTTTTTTGCGCGCTGATTTTCTTTCCGCTGGGGTATCTGGCGCGTCATTCGCTACGCCGTATCAGTGATACAACCCGGCTGCTATTTGCCAAACCTCGTTATGTAAAACCAGCCGGAACTCTGCGCCGCGCTACGAAAGTCAAGGCAGACAAAAAATGACTCAGCATACTCAAACTCCATCAATGCCTTCTCCGCTCTGGCAATACTGGCGCGGTCTTTCCGGCTGGAACTTCTATTTTCTGGTCAAGTTTGGCCTGCTGTGGGCAGGCTATCTGAATTTTCATCCTTTACTGAATCTGGTATTCATGGCGTTTCTGCTCATGCCAATACCAAAGTATCGCCTTCACCGATTGCGCCACTGGATTGCCATTCCCGTCGGCTTCGCGCTGTTCTGGCATGATACCTGGCTACCCGGCCCGCAAAGCATTATGAGCCAGGGGACGCAGGTGGCGGAATTCAGCTCCGGTTATCTGCTCGATCTGATCGCCCGTTTTATTAACTGGCAAATGATCGGCGCCATCTTCGTACTGCTGGTTGCCTGGCTATTTTTATCACAGTGGATTCGGGTCACGGTGTTTGTGGTCGCCATCATGGTATGGCTGAATGTCCTGACATTAACCGGCCCAGTTTTTACGCTGTGGCCGGCAGGCCAGCCAACCGATACGGTGACGACGACTGGCGGTAATGCGGCCGCTACCGTCGCGACAGCGGGCGATAAGCCGGTCATCGGCGATATGCCTGCGCAAACCGCGCCGCCGACGACCGCGAATCTGAACGCCTGGTTGAACACCTTCTATGCCGCGGAAGAAAAGCGGAAAACGACGTTCCCGGCGCAGCTTCCGCCTGATGCGCAGCCGTTCGACCTATTGGTCATCAATATTTGTTCGCTCTCCTGGTCGGATGTCGAAGCGGCAGGCCTGATGTCACATCCGCTATGGTCGCACTTTGACATTTTGTTTAAACACTTTAATTCCGGTACGTCTTACAGCGGCCCGGCGGCCATTCGTCTGCTACGCGCCAGCTGTGGTCAACCTTCGCATACCCGACTTTATCAACCAGCCAATAACGAATGTTATCTGTTTGATAATCTGGCGAAACTGGGCTTTACTCAGCATCTGATGATGGATCATAACGGTGAATTTGGCGGCTTCCTGAAAGAAGTTCGCGAAAACGGCGGTATGCAGAGCGAACTGATGAACCAGTCCGACCTGCCAACCGCCCTGCTGTCATTCGACGGCTCGCCGGTATATGACGATCTGGCGGTCCTGAACCGCTGGTTGACAGGGGAAGAACGTGAAGCCAATTCCCGCTCCGCGACTTTCTTTAACCTGCTGCCGCTGCACGATGGCAACCATCTCCCCGGCGTCAGCAAAACGGCGGATTATAAAATCCGCGCGCAGAAACTGTTCGATGAACTGGACGCCTTCTTTACCGAACTGGAGAAATCCGGGCGTAAGGTGATGGTGGTCGTCGTACCGGAGCACGGCGGCGCGCTGAAGGGCGACAGAATGCAGATCTCAGGCCTGCGCGATATTCCCAGCCCCTCCATCACCAACGTCCCGGCGGGCGTGAAATTTTTTGGCATGAAAGCCCCGCATGAGGGCGCGCCGATTGATATTAATCAGCCGAGCAGCTACCTAGCGATTTCCGAACTGGTCGTACGCGCCGTGGACGGTAAGCTCTTTACCGAAGACAGTGTGAACTGGAACAAGCTGACCAGCAATCTGCCGCAAACCGCGCCGGTTTCAGAAAACGCTAATGCGGTGGTGATTCAGTACCAGGGTAAGCCCTACGTTCGTCTGAATGGCGGCGACTGGGTGCCTTACCCGCAGTAAACCGAAAAAGGCCGCAAGGTTTCCCCTGCGGCCTGGTTCGGGCGCATGTTGCCATTACGGCGGACAGACGCTCAAAACGCGTTACTTCCTGTCACGTAGCCAGTTGACGATCACACTGGCGATAATGCCAGCAATGATCGGCGCTGCCAGATCGTGCCAGAAGGCCACGCCCAACTGCGTAAGCGTCATATAGCCGCCTTGTTGCAATGGCAACCGTTCGCGGCTATCCTTGATGTGTTGAGGATCAAGTTTAGCCTCCGTCAGGTTGCCAGGTTTATACCAGTCAACGTGCGGAGGTTTTCTCTTTCCAGCAACCAATGCCGCCGGGGATCAAGCCCCCGCAACATTGCGCCTCACCGGGTAAACCCGGCTTGCTGCTGATATTACGGCAAAATCCCCGTCCCGGCACGGCGCTAACGTGCAATCTGCGTGACGCTTCGCAGACGACTACTTTTATTTGCCAGAATACATTCAGCATTTCTGAGGCTGGCAGTCAGCCGCTCAATTCTGTAAATTATGCCTCCTCGCGGCCAGTCCCGGTGATACCGAAACCCTCGTTCAGCATCCTGCGTCTATGACATATTCGCCTGTTGCGCCAGAGGAATGGCTAAAAGCAGGTATTACCGACGAACTTATCCGTCTTTCAGCGGGACCTGAAGATCCCGACGATATTATTCATGACCTTGAACGCGCCAGCAGAAAAGCAGCATTCTGACGATTGCTCGGCGAACCGCTGTCACCGGTTTGCCGCATCGGGTATCAAGGCACTATAGCCTGGTTATAGGCAGCATTCTTTATGAGAGAGCTGCGTATATTTTGGGCAGGGGGCTCTATGCAGGACGACACATTACCATTAAATAACAGTAACGCTACGACCACACCGCTTTCAACGAGATTACCGTTTACAAAATATGATTTTGGCTGGGTGCTCTTGTGTATCGGAATGGCGATCGGCGCCGGTACCGTCTTAATGCCAGTGCAAATCGGTCTCAAGGGGATCTGGGTATTTATTACCGCTTTTATCATCGCCTATCCCGCTACCTATATTGTGCAGGATATTTATCTAAAAACGTTATCTGAAAGCGAAACCTGTGACGATTATACGGATATTATCAGTCACTATCTTGGCAAAAACTGGGGCATTTTTCTCGGTGTAATCTATTTTCTTATGATTATCCACGGGGTGTTTATTTATTCCCTGTCGGTGGTGTTTGATAGCGCCTCCTATATCAAAACCTTCGGCCTTACTGAGGCCGATCTTTCGCAGTCTATTATCTATAAAGTCGCGATTTTCGCCGTGCTGGTGGCGATTGCCTCCGGCGGGGAAAAGTTATTATTTAAAATTTCCGGCCCGATGGTGGTGGTAAAAGTCGGGATCATTCTGATATTCGGTTTCGCGATGATCCCACACTGGAATCTTGATAATATTTCCGCCTTTCCCGCCGCATCGGTTTTCTTTCGCGACGTACTGCTCACTATCCCATTTTGCTTCTTTTCTGCGGTCTTCATTCAGGTGCTAAACCCAATGAACATCGCCTATCGTAAGCGCGAACCTGACCGTGTGCTGGCCACCCGGATGGCGATTCGCACGCATCGCATTAGCTATATTACGCTGATTGCCATTATTCTCTTTTTCTCGTTCTCGTTTACCTTTTCGATTAGTCATGAAGAGGCGGTATCAGCATTCGAGCAGAATATTTCCGCCCTTGCGCTGGCAGCTCAGGTAATCCCTGGCCATATCATCCACATTACCTCTACCATCCTCAATATTTTTGCCGTACTTACCGCGTTCTTTGGTATTTATTTAGGTTTTCACGAAGCGCTTAAAGGTATTGTACTGAATGTATTGAGTCGTATTATGGATGTCAAAAACGTCAACCCACTGTTACTGACATCTGGAATCTGTGTCTTTATCGTGGTTACTCTGGTTATTTGGGTTTCGTTTCGCGTCTCAGTATTGGTCTTTTTCCAGTTAGGCAGTCCGCTTTATGGCATTGTCGCGTGTATTATTCCCTTTTTCCTGATTTATAAAGTAGCGCAACTGGAAAAATTACGCGGCCTGAAAACCTGGCTTATTCTGTTATATGGAATATTGTTGTGCCTGTCGCCGTTATTAAAATTGATTGAATAAAAGCCTATCCCACCAGGCGTTATTGGCACAGCCAGTTTGGACACGGACAGCGTGCAAAAACCGGAGCGTACACGTAGTACGTGAGGTTTGACTCGCTACGCTCGCCCTTCGGGCCGCCGCTAGCGGCGTTCAAAACGCTAACGCGTTTTGGCGAGCACTGCCCAGGACCAAAATGGCAAGTAAAATAGCCCTAATGGGATAGGCTCTAAGTCGTACCGGAGAGCCATGCCCGGTGGCGCTACGCTTACCAGGCCTACAGGTACGGTGTAGGCTTGATAAGGCGCAGCCGCCATCCGGCATAAAACGCAATTAACTCAACGGTTTCTGCGGGTTTTCATCCTGATCGACGGCAAAGCAGGCCACCAACTGGCCGTCGTACTCTTTAAGCTGCGGCTGTAACTGCGTACAGGGTCCGAAGCGACGGCTGCAGCGGGCGTTGAAGGCGCAGCCCGGCGGCGGGTTCAGCGGGCTCGGCAACTCGCCGGTCAGCTTAATCCGCTCACGGCGATCGTCCGGATTCAGCCGTGGCGTGGCGGAGAGCAACGCCTGGGTATAGGGATGACGTGGATTGTTAAAAATCTGCTCTTTGGTCCCTTTCTCCACGCAGCGGCCTAAGTACATGACCATCACTTCATCGGCGATGTGTTCCACCACCGACAGGTCGTGCGAGATAAAGACATAAGACAGCCCCATATCCTGTTGCAAATCCATCATCAGGTTCAGCACCTGGGCGCGCACCGACACGTCGAGCGCGGAGACCGGTTCGTCGGCAATCACTACGTCCGGATCAAGCATCAGACCGCGGGCGATAGCGATACGCTGACGCTGGCCGCCGGAGAACATATGCGGATAGCGGTCGTAGTGCTCGGTTTTCAGCCCCACCTTCGCCATCATCGCCAGCGCTTTTTCACGACGCTGCGCTTTACTCAGGCTGGTATTGATCAGCAACGGCTCTTCCAGAATTTGCCCCACTTTCTTGCGTGGGTTCAGGGAACCGTAGGGGTTCTGAAACACAATCTGAATTTTCTGCCGCCGCAGTTTCTGCGCGTGCGGATCGTGTTTAAGCAGATCCTGCCCCTGGTAATAAAGCTCGCCGCCAGTTGGCGTTTCAATCATCGTCAGCAGGCGACCCAGTGTGGATTTTCCACAACCGGACTCCCCCACTACGGCCAGCGTTTTACCGCGTTCGAGATTAAACGACACGCCATCCAGCGCTTTTACCAGCCGTTCCGGAGAAAAGATCCCCTTCTTCACCGGATAGTGTTTTTTCAGGTCGATAGCCCGCAACAGCGGCTGTTGCAAGGTGGCCTCATGCGTACTCATAGTGTGGGCCTCCCGGCATCATCGAGTGGGTAATGACATTTTGACTGACGTCCATCGTCCAGTTGGTTGAGAGCAGGTTCTTCCGCACGACATCTGTCCGTGGCGTAGGGGCAGCGAGGGTTAAGCAGACAACCCGTCGGTCGGTCATATTTCCCCGGCACCACGCCCGGCAGCGACGCCAGACGCGCTTTATCTTGCGCAAACTCTGGTAACGCACGTAGCAATGCCTGGGTATACGGATGACGCGGCGCGCGGAAAATATCCTGCGCAGCGCCGGTTTCGACGACCTGCCCGGCGTACATGACGATAATTTTGTGCGCCGCTTCCGCCACCAGCGCCAGGTCATGGGTAATCAGCACCAGCGCCATGTTCTCTTTTTGCTGCAACTCCAGCAGCAGCTCAATGATTTGCGCCTGAATGGTCACATCCAGCGCCGTGGTCGGTTCATCAGCAATTAACAGCTTTGGTCGACAGGCTATGGCCATCGCAATCATCACGCGCTGACTCATGCCGCCAGAAAGCTGGTGCGGATAGACATCCAGACGAGAAGCCGGATCGGGAATACCCACCTGGTTCAACAGGTCAATCGCTCGCTGACGACGGGTTTTCTTGTTCCCGCCCTGATGTACCTTGATGGCTTCCATAATCTGAAAGCCAACGGTATAGCAAGGATTGAGGCTGGTCATCGGGTCCTGGAAAATCATCGCCACTTCAGCGCCCACCAGGTTGCGACGTTCCTTCTCGGAAATGCGCTTCAGATCCTGTCCGTTAAAGAGCAGGTTTTCCGCCATCACGCGGCCTGGGTAATCGATAAGCCCCATAATCGCCAGCGAGCTGACGGATTTGCCGGAACCAGACTCGCCGACAATCCCGACCACCTCACCCTGCTTCACGCTGTAGCTAATGCGGTCGACGGCTTTGAACGGTGTCCCTTCGTCGCCGAAGTGCACCGATAATTGATCTACATTTAATAACGCCATCTCGAACCTCTTACTGCTTCAGTTTGGGATCGAGCGCGTCACGCAGACCGTCACCCATCAGGTTAAATGCCAGTACCGTCAGCAGAATCGCCAGCCCCGGGAAGGTCACGACCCACCAGGCGCTTTGCGCGAACTGCAGAACGTCAGAGAGCATGGTGCCCCATTCCGGCGTAGGCGGCTGTGCGCCCATCCCCAGGAAGCCGAGGGCAGCCATATCGAGAATGGCGTTAGAGAAGCCCAGTGACGCCTGAACGATCAGCGGCGCAAGGCAGTTCGGGAAAATATTGACGAACATCTGACGCATCGCGCCTGCGCCCGCCACGCGGGAGGCAGTCACATAATCGCGGTTCACCTCTACCAGAACCGCCGCGCGGGTTAAGCGGACATAGTGCGGCAGCGCCACAAACGTCAACGCCAGCGCAGCGTTGCCGATGGAGGGGCCGAAGATCGCCACCAGCACCAGCGCCAGCAGCAGGCTCGGCAGGGCCAGCATAATATCGACCACGCGCATGATGATGTTATCGACCAGACCGCCGAAGTAGCCCGCGACCAGGCCGAGAATAATCCCCATTACCAGCGACAGGACGACCACCAGACAGCCGACCAGCAGTGACAAACGCGCGCCATACATCAGGCGCGAGAGGACATCGCGACCAACATCATCCGTTCCCAGAATATGCGCCCAACTGCCGCCTTCCTGCCAGACCGGCGGCGCCAGCAGCGCATCACGGAACTGCTCTGCCGGATTGTACGGCGCAATAAAGTTGGCAAACACCGCAATCAGGATCACGATGAGAACATACGCCAGCCCGACGACCGCGCCTTTATTGCGTTTGAAATAGTGCCAGAACTCCCGCAATGGCGTCATGGGCGCCGGTGCGGCATTAACATTATTTTCAGTAACCTGTGACATGATGGCCCCTTACTTCTTATGCCGAATACGCGGGTTCACCACGCCGTACAGCAGGTCTACCAGCAGGTTGACGAGAATAATCATCGTCGCTACCAGTAACACGCCGCCCTGCACTACCGGATAATCGCGGCGTTGCAGCGCATCGATCAGCCAGCGCCCCAGACCGGGCCACGAGAAGATAGTTTCTGTCAGAATCGCGCCCGCCAACAGCGTACCGACCTGCAGGCCGATCACGGTGACGACTGGCAGCATGGCGTTACGCAGAGCATGGACGATAATGACGCGCATCCTGGTCAACCCTTTGGCGCGTGCGGTACGGATATAATCCTCCCCCAGCACTTCCAGCATCGACGAACGGGTCATACGCACAATGACGGCCAGCGGGATTGTGCCGAGCACCATCGCAGGCAGGATCATATGCGCCAGCGCATCAATAAAGTTACCCTCTTCGCCCCAGATAGCGGTGTCGATCAGCATAAAGCCCGTCAACGGATTGGTATCATCAAGGAACACCATATCGCTCACGCGCCCGGAAACCGGCGTCAGGTTCCAGTGGACGGAGACCAGCATGATCAGCATCATGCCCCACCAGAAGATAGGCATAGAGTAACCGGTCAGCGCCAGGCCAACGGCAGTGTGATCGAAGATAGAACCGCGCTTCACTGCGGCCAGCACGCCCACCGGAATCCCCACGGCGACGGCAAAAATCATGGCGCAGACGCCAAGTTCCAGCGTCGCTTTAAAGCGAGGCACAAACTCGTCCCATACAGGGATTCGGCTTTTCAGCGAGATGCCTAAATCGCCATGCATCACCCCCCAGATATAATGGAGGTACTGCTGCCACATCGGTTTATCAAGACCGAGTTCAGCCAGCAGTTGAGCATGACGCTCAGGGGAAATACCTCGCTCACCCGCCATGATCATCACCGGATCGCCGGGGATCATGTGGACAAAGGCAAAGGTGAGAAGGGTAATACCGATAAACGTCGGGATAACGAGTCCCAAACGTCGGAGAATGAACTGCAACATAACCCGAATTCTCTCTCATGACCCACGGCCTGGAACCGTGAGTCTGTATTGCTCACAAATCTTATCCCACGCAAACTGCATCGCGGATAAAGCATTACACCGGATGGCGCTGCGCTTATCCGGCCTACACAACACCGGGGCGCAGCGCTCTTTTAATTATTCGACAGAGACGTTTTCGAAGTGATGTTTGCCTAATGGATCAACCACATAGCCTTTAACTTCTTTACGCACTGGCTCATAAACCGTGGAGTGAGCGATGATCAGCGCTGGCGCCTGGTCATGCATCACAACCTGGGCCTGTTTATAGAGCTCAATACGCTTGTTGTGGTCATCGGTCGCACGCGCAGGCTGAATCAGGTCTTCAAACGGCTTGTAGCACCATTTTGAATAGTTGGAGCCTTGCTGGGCGGCATCGCAGCTGAACAGCGTGGCGAAGAAGTTATCCGGATCGCCATTATCGCCGGTCCAGCCCATCATCACCGTCTGGTGCTCGCCATCTTTAGCGCGCTTGAGGTATTCGCCCCATTCATAGGTGACAATTTTGGCCTGAACGCCAATCTTCGCCCAGTCCGCCTGGATCATTTCCGCCATACGACGCGCATTCGGGTTATAGGGACGCTGTACCGGCATCGCCCACAGATCGATGGTGAAGCCTTTTTCCAGACCGGCTTCTTTCAGCAGCGCCTTCGCTTTTTCCGGATCGTAGCCATAGTCTTTAATATCGTCGTTGTAACCCCACATTGTCGGCGGGATCAGGTTTTTCGCCGCAACGCCCGCGCCCTGATAAACGGCTTTGATGATGGCCTCTTTATTCACGGCATAGGTCAACGCCTGGCGAACTTTGACGTCATCCAGCGGTTTTTTCTGCACGTTATAGGAGAGATAACCCACGTTCAGACCGGCCTGCTCCATCAGGTTGATGTTTTTATCTTCTTTCATGCGCGCAATATCCGCCGGGTTCGGATACGGCATCACCTGACATTCGTTCTTCTGCAGTTTGGCGTAACGCACAGAGGCGTCAGGCGTGATGGAGAAGACCAGACGGTCAATCTGCGGCTTCGTGCCCCAGTAGCCGTCAAAGGCTTTGTAGAGAATGCGGGAGTCTTTCTGATATTGCACCAGTTGGAACGGGCCAGTGCCGACCGGGTTCAGATCCACTTTTTCCGGCGTACCGGCTTTCAGCATGTTGTCAGCATATTCTTTGGAAAGAATAGAGGCGAAGTCCATGGCTAAATCGGCAAGGAACGGCGCTTCCGGACGCGTCAGCACAAACTGCACCGTGTGATCGTCTACCTTCTTCACTTCGCTAATCAGATCCGGCAGCCCCATGCCTTCAAAGTATTCATAGCTGCCGCCAGACACTTTATGGTACGGGTTCTGCTCGTTTTTCTGCCGGTCAAAAGAGAACACGACATCATCGGCGTTCAGCTCGCGCGTGGGTTTGAAATCCTTGCTGGATTGCCATTTCACCCCTTTACGTAGGTGGAACGTATAGGTTTTACCGTCTTCGCTGATATCCCACTTCTCAGCAAGACCCGGGATCACTTCCGTGGTGCCGGTTTTGAATTCAACCAGACGGTTATAGATAGGTACGGAGCTGGCATCATAGGTGGTGCCAGACGTAAAGAGCTGTGGGTTAAAGCCTTCCGGCGAGCCTTCTGAACAATAAACCAGGGTTTTGGCCTGCACGCTTGCTGCAACGGTCATGGCCACCAGGCTCAAACCAAGCTTCAGCATCCCTGACTTCTTCAAGGAAATACTCATTCTTCTGCTCCAATTGTGATGTATGTTGTTTTGCCCTTTGCAAAGGCTTTTACCGCCCGGCCTTTTTTGTTTTTTACCTGGTCAGGTCAGTAGTGAGAGGTGGGGATTCCGTTCGCATAATCGACTGAGTTGCAGTGCGGATTCTCCATAAAATGCCCCTCATTCCCTACAATCTGTCAATAGAATGTCAAAACGTCAATACAGGTAACCAGCTTTTACAACAACGGTGAGAATTAACAAACAAAGATTAAAAAAAGTTCAGAAGGGTATTTTCAGCAGGGAAATTTGTGCTATAGGCAGAAAGGCAGAGTTATTCACTTAATATTTTGCAACAGTTAGTGATTAACAATTAGATATTAATTGAAAAATTTCTTTCGATATGTTGATTATCTGAGCGATTAATACCACTAACGCTAAAACGCACAGGCGAAAATGCTGAGGTTATCCATAAGCCGTGTGCAAAAAAGAGTTATACGGACATTGAAAAACACCATCGAATATGTCACAAAATTGTAAATAAGTAGGCCGTCGTGCGGCCTACCGCGATCACAAAAACTAACTTTTGACCCTGGCCTGCGTGCGCTTTTCGCTCCAGTTAAACAACGAGTTCACCAGAATCGCCGTCAACGTCCCCGCTGCCATGCCGTTGCCAAAGACCATCTGTACGCCCGCCGGGAAATTCTGATACAGGCCGGGTACCAGTATAGGTAGCATTCCCATGGCCAGCCCCATCGCCAGCGCGTAGGTTTTACCCGGCGTATGCAGTGGCTCACGCGCAATCATATCAATACCGATAACCCCGATAATGCTGAAGACAATCACCGCCGTACCGCACACCACCGAACCTGGCAGACAGGTCGCCAGACGTACCAGCGGCGCGAATATGGCAATCAGGATTAACAATCCTCCGGCAGCCGCAGTCACGAAACGCGATTTCACATTAGTGGTGCGTACCACCCCAATATTTTCGCCGGAGGTGATAATTAAGGAGGTGCCAAAAATCCCCCCCAGCAGCGACATTACCGCATCACCACGAATGGTGCGTGGAATCGCCTGCTGCACATTTTGCGTGGAATTGACTATTTCCGCGGTCGCAATCGTTTGCCCGGTTGCTTCAGCCATAGAGATGACCGCGTAAATCAGTAACGGCAGCGAGGCGGAGAGATCAAAAATCGGCCAGCCGAACGGCAAAAGCTGTGGGAAACTAAACAGCGGCCCGTGACTCACACCGCTAAAATCGGTGCTGCCCAGCGCCATTCCCAGCAGCGTTCCCGCTAAAAGGCCGAACATCACCGCCAGCTGGCGCAAAATACCGCTAAACGCCAGCGCGAAAATCAGCGTTATCAGGATAGTTCCCAGCGATAAAATGATACTGGTTGGATGAGCGAAGTCGGCGCTCCCTGGCTGGCCAATGATCAGCCCGCCGTACAGGCGAATAAGGTTAATCGACACCATTAACAGCATGATGCCAATGATAAAGGGGGGAAAATGGTGCAGGCAGCGTCGGAAAATCGGCAACGCGATAAAGTAGAACAGCGAGGTCAGAATTACGGCGCCAATCGCGGTCTGGATATTGGTCTGTAAAGCGATCGCAACGAAAATCGCAATCGGCGCGCCCCCCGGTACCATAATAAACGGCAAACGCGCGCCCACCCCTTTCACACCCAGGCTTTGCAAAATAGCGCCCAGACCGCACATCAGAAAGGTCGCGCTAAGTACCGAGGCGGTCACCGTATCGGTAAAGTGGAGCGCTTTGGCGATCAGAAAGACGGAGGTAATGGGGGTGGCGGCAACGACCAGCACATGCTGAAGCGCCAAAAGTAAGGTGGTTTGCCAGGGTAATGCATCGTTATCCGGCGTAGTAAGGCCCGGTTGCGGCATGATTAACTCCCATAAAACATCAAAAAAATAACCGCCAGCGCGGGCTGGCGGTCTGTATTATTTCAACCAACTAATAGCATCAGCGGCATAGCGATGCGCACGGAAGGCGCTGTTCTGTTTTCCAGGAATAATGCCTTTACTGAGGTGCTCCGGATATTCATTAAAGAACGGAATGATATATTCCCATACCGTTTCGCCTTCCGGGGTGACTTCAAACAGGCGGCCAAACGCCGATTCACAGATAAAGGTGTTGCCGTTCGCTAGCCGCTGCGCGCTCCCCATATACGGCGAGAAAAACGCCGGCGGGAAGATATCGCGATACTGCCAGGTAATCGCTTTGGTCTGCGGATCGAACTCCAGCACCGTGGAATGCGGCGAGGTGACGCCGGGACGCAGGTTGCCGTTATCGAAAACCAGAATCGACCCGTTCTCCATCTCAACCGGCGTGTGCTGCTGCGCTACGACTTCCGGCCCTGCATGCCAGATAACCTTCCCGCTCTCTTTATCCACGGCAATGACGCCGGAAGTGGTACGCAGGCTCATCAGTACCAGGCCATCACGGGTGACGGACAGGCCGTTAATCATCGGCCAGTGGCGGCGGTCGAAAATATCATGAATCGGGAAATCTTCCGGATTCAAATGCTCCCAGGCACGCCATTCCCACACCACTTCACCGTCGCGATTGACCTCTTTGACGACGTCACTCTGAATCACGCCGTCCGGCGCATCGCGGCGCGGGTCGCCGCCGGTAACACGGGCGGCGATATCGGCAGGCAACGGCGACGCGGCGGTATACAGCAGATTACCGTTCGCCAACCATTGCGCATCATGGTGATGGTAAATATCTTCGTAATGCCAGACGATTTCGTTATCCGGCGTCACTTCGTAGAAGTCGCCGCCGTGCCAGAGATCCCACGCCGGATAGAGGTTCGCTGAAGTGCGGTGGCTGCCGTTATAACCCAGATTACCGTTCGGCAGCAGCACCGCATCACGCCCGGCGCGAACCGGAAGCTGCCACTGATGCGCGACTTCGCCCTGCTCGTCCACCAGGTAAACCCGCCCTTCGGCGGTTTGCGGCGCAAAAAGCGTATAGCCGCCAAAGCTCTTCGCATTATCAGCGTAGATAAGGCCCGCCGGACGGCGTCCAAGGGTGAAAGTCGAATCCTGAGTTAAGTGTGCCACATCGCCTCCTGAGGAATAAATTTGCGCCAAAATACCCCATTAAAACGTTTTAATGAAGAGTTTTTTACGATCCTCACTGAAAAAAAGCAAACGTTACCGTCTGATAAATATGCTACCCTGTGCGCAAATTTTCGCAGGTCAGGAAGTAGATGGCTGTTCAAAATAAAAAACGCGCAAAGTTGATTGATGTTGCCCGCCATGCAGGCGTATCGCCAGGGACGGTATCCAATGCATTGCACAACACCCGCTTTGTCGAGCCGCAGACGCGACGACGTATTGAAGAGGCCATTGTTGCGCTCAACTACACGCCGAATATTCGCGCCCGCCAGTTGCGAACCGGCAAAACCAATACCATTGCCTTGCTCTCTTCGGTGCCGCTGGCGATTGCCTCCGGCGCGTCACGACTGGGATTTATGATGGAGGTGGCGTTAACGTCCGCGATGATGGCGCTGGAAAAACAGCATGCGCTGATTCTGGTGCCGCCGGGGGCAAATCCACTGGATGCCGTCAGCTTTGACGCGGCGATCCTGATTGAGCCGGCGGAGAACGATCCGCAGCTCCAGGCGCTGGCGCAAGCGGGCATTCCCTGCGTCACCATTGGCCGCACGCCGGGGACCGACACGCCTGTGCCGTGGGTTGAGCTGCACTCGGCGGCAACAGCACAGCTTCTGCTAACGCATCTGGAGGCCTCCGGTGCCAGCAAATGTGCGTTATTTGTCGGTAACACACGGCGAACATCAGTTCTGGAGAGCGAAGCGGCTTACCAGCGCTGGTGCGCGGGGCGCCAGGCCCCCGTCGTCTACTCTCTCAATGAAAGCGAGGGTGAAAATGCCGGCTACCAGGCCGCGCAGCAGCTATTACAGGCGCATCCCGACGTTGACGGCGTACTGGTGCTGATCGATACCTTTGCCAGCGGCGCGGTACGCGCTTTTCAGGAACAAGACATCGCCATACCTGAACAAATGCGGGTGGTTACTCGCTATGACGGTATCCGCGCGCGCGAATCGCTGCCGCCGCTGACGGCAGTGAATATGCATCTTGATGAGGTGGCGCGACAGGCAATCACACTATTATTTGATTTGCTGGCGGGCAAGAAGGTCAGCCACAGCGACGGGATCATGCCTGAACTGGTGGTGCGAGCGTCAACCTGCCGGTGATAGAGGGTGGCTCGCCCTGCGGGCCGTTGCTGACGCAACGTTCTCTCGCTTCGCTCGAGTCGAACCTCTTGCCCCCGGAGGTTCTCATCCTCGTCAGGCTTCAGATACAAAAAAACCCTGCTCGTTGAGCAGGGTTTCTGAATTTGGTCGGTGATAGAGGATTCGAACCTCCGACCCCTTCGTCCCGAACGAAGTGCGCTACCAGGCTGCGCCAATCACCGAATGCGGGCGCATCTTACTGCTCAGGCGCACGCCCGTCAATCCCTTAGTCGCAAAATACAATTCAATCGGCGAGAAAGTCGGCAGACAACCTACTTCGCGGCGACTTTCTGCGCATCGGGAATATGGCACCAGTTGTGGTTCTGGTTAATGCCGCCATCCGGCGATGTATACCCCAGGCAGCCCATTATCGTATCGTACAGCTCCACATGACGACGCGGCACTTTGATCTCCGCCTGCTGTTTCAGGTGAGCGAACATCTGCGCATGTTGCGGACTGGCAAGATATTTATCCGACATCCATACCAGCATCGGAACACGGAATTGCTCCGGCGGCGCCATATTGCGCGGCGTACCGTGCAAATGTTCGCGTTCGTTAATCGACTCGCCGTGGTCAGCCGCGTAGAACACAATCGCTTTTTTATCACGCAGCTGATCGAACACACTGGTAATAAAGTGATCCACATAGGTCACGGAGTTATCGTAAGAGTTGATCATCTGCGCTTTCGTGCAGCCGCTATCGACCCCAATACATTCGGGCTTCCACTGAGCGTAGCTGCGCGGATAACGTTGCGTATAGTTAAAATGCGACCCCTTAGTATGCAGGATAATCAGATGTTTACCCTCCGGGTTCTGGGCAAGCGAGTTCTGCATCTCATCAATCAACAGCATGTCATCAACCGTTTTACCACGGTTACGCGGCTCGGCGCCGATCTGCTCGCGGTAGGAGATATTATCCGCCATGGTATTGCTATAGAACCACATCTCGCTCTGCATGGCGTACAGATCGGAACTGAATCCGAGCTGTTTGAGAACGGCAAACACATTCTGCTCTTTTAAGGTACGCTGCGGGTTATTATCCGCCCCGCCTTCCCGTACAAACATACAGCGTAAAGAAAGCTTCGTCGCGGTATCGCAGGAATAGCCGCGGAACGCCGCCAGATTTTTTTCCTGCGCCAGCTTCGGCGTGGTATTACGCTCGTAGCCGAAAATCCCCATGTGATCCCAACGGGTCGTCTCACCGATAATGAAAACGACGTAGGTGTCATCCCCATCCTTCGGCGCAACATAGGTAAATTTCCTGGCCGGGTTTATTAACGAATTATTGTCCGACGACTCATCTACCTGCGCCCAGGCATACAGCCCTAACGCAGATAACCAGTTTGAAGGCAGATAGGAGTTCGCCACCACGCCGCCATAGCTGGGTAAGTCGATACCTGTCGCCCGTTCAACCTTTTTTTGCTGTACATCCAGCAGGCGGATAGGCGCCCACACCATTACGCCTGCGAGTACCACTACAGCGGCGCTGCGAAAACGCTGCCCCGGCGTACGTAGCTGGCGCAACAACGTGTAGCGACAGTGGTTACTCCAGATAAAGATGAGCGGAAGCACGCTCACGGCAATCAGCCACAATACGAAGTGCAGCCCCACCACCTCTTTCGAGAGATCGATATCGGTGGTCATAACAGACGCAATAATGCCGTAGCCAATCACCACGTTCAGGAAGGTCATGTAATAACTGGCGCCAGCGGAAAACAGCACCACCAGCGTGGCCAGCACACGCCAGACGCGTCGGCCAAACAGTGAAAGAAGACGAAGTAAGAAGAAAGTGACCAGCACCGTGGCGCCCAGTTCGACAACTGCGGAGAGGCCTTTCCAAATGGTAAATTCTTGTGCATAACTGCCGAAACGGCGGTAAAACACGGCGCAATTCATAAACAGACCGATATAGAGCGCAAGCAAGAAACTAAGTTTCTGTTGCGTCATCGATTTAATGTATCTCATGCAAACAAACCCTGGGAATCGGGATAAAAACGACCTGTACAACGATTCTTTAATCAAACAGGTAAATATGCGGCTAACGCAGATGTAAGAAAGTCTACAAGCACGGTTAAGTAGACCACAAGCAGAGGGGAAAGTGGCAACGGAGAGTGTGATCGGAGAAGATTTTTACAAAAAATCACTAAAAATGGAAAAGGGCCAGCGAACTGGCCCTCAGTGATTATTCGTATGTGACGCTAAAATTCACCGTCGCATTCGCTGTGCCAACGGTGGCATCCGGCTTAACAGGCACATAGCTGGCGATATAGTTCAGCTTGTTCGTACCATCAAACCAGACAGTGTGTTCGACAGGCGTAGAGTCGGTACTGGAGGGGTATTGTTGCTCCCCACCAGATGTTTTAATTTTTAACGCCACGCCCGTCGCGCCGCCGCTATCCAGGGCAAAAAGCGAGGGGTCAGTCGGGTCCGGAGAACCGTCCATCGTAACGCTGGCCTTTGTGGCATACGCGCAATCTTTTAAGCCGATGCTAAAGTTTTTCTGGTTCAGCTCTTTACCCACTTTTACCGGGCGCTGAAGCACCACGGTCTCCATATTGACGTCGATACTGTCGTTTTCCAGTTCACAGGTAGCCGCCTTAATAGTAATGGTAAAGTGGATATCACCAGCAGAACCGATATTAGACGGTGCCGCCATCGCGGAAGCGGTAAGCAGTAAACACGCTGGCATCAAAGCATGAAGGTTTTTCATCCTGCTTACTCCACATCAATACGCATGGTGGCAATTCCCTCGAAATCCCCGGCGGCCGGCAATTTGCCGGTGGTACTGATGGGGTAAGCCGAAATGGTCGTTGAGGCGGTACGGTGCGTGTCGTCAACAAGACCCGATACGCTCAGCTCCTGATTAACACTGGCGTCATTTGGCACCAAAATTTTACCGTTAGCGCCCTCAATGACGGCACCGATATCCGGGTTGCCCATGTCGATGGCATTCGAATCATTAGCGTTTGGCATTCCCTCAATACGCAGGAAGATCTTTACGCCATCGGAAATATTGGTGCATTTAAACTGCAGCTCTTTGGTGAATTTCGTGGCGTTCTTTGCAACTTGTCCTTTGCGATCTTTAAAATCAGTGGCCTTAAATTCCCCAAACGGAATTTCCAGCGTGCTGCCGCTGGAGAGTTCACAGCCCTGAGGTACCGTAATTGAACCACTGATATATACAGACGACGCAGGTATACTGCCATATACACTGGGTTTCTTTGTCACAAAAAGGTCCATTATTTTGGTGCTAGGTATAATACTTTCACCCACAAACGGATGGAGAATATAGAGCGATAAGTGACCTTTGCCACCGGATGTCCATATTGCATCTTTACTACTTGCATTTTGCGAACACTGAGAGCGGTTGTTTGTCAGGTTACCTACATTCTCAAACGGTGTGTTAACGTATTCTCCTCGTCCCCCCGAAATCAGTACATCGCTCGCAATGGCAATATTATTATTGATCTGGTAATAGGAGCGACTCTCTATATTCGTAACAAAGGCCAGAGGAACCACAGCCTTAAATAAGGTGTCATTTATAAGAGAGGTATCATCAGGGCATTCACAGGACATCGCATAGGTTCCACCTAAATTCCAGCTATCGAAATCTACGAAGGTCGCACCCGTTGTGTTCTTTGACGTATCTGAAACTGTTTTATTTATGGTGGCACTGAAGATATGTGTTCCACCTTCAGGAGTACATGGTCCAAAATCTGCCGCTGCCAGCGCCTGCCCCGAAAACAGCACCGACCCGCCCAACAGACCCGTAAACATTATCAACTTTTTCAACATAATCGTTTCCTTCCCTGTTACCGGCAGACGGCATTCGCCATCACCACGCCGGTATTATCCTGTTGTTCCGGCAGCGTAAACGCCACGCGGCATTGCTGTGCCTGGTCTTTACCCCAGTTCACCTGAAGGGCACCTTTCTCCGGCATCCCGCTGATATAAAGCTGACCGTCTTCACCCACAATGCTGCTGGACTCTTTTGTGGTATCCAGCAGCGTGGCGGTAGCACCAAACGGCACCGCTTTGCCATTGGCCTGCGTCAGATTCATCAGCACGCGATAGCCCACTCGGGTATCGAAGCGGGCACGAACAATCGCGCCGCGTGTCGGCACTACGTTGACGGAGGCGGTATCCAGGTCAACCTGGTTGTTCAGGCTGTCGCTTCGCAGTGAGACTTCCGTTTCACGGTACGGAGTAAGGTAAGGCACGACCGCATTACCCATCCAGTCCACTTCCACACCACCGTTGTTGATCACGTGCGCGCCGCGCGCGCCCGGCGCGGAGATAATGGCCATGGATTCACCCAGCGGTTGAGAAAGAGTGATACCTTCGCTATGGGCTATCACACCGCCGCGCAAACCGTAGTTCACCTGCTGGCCGTCACGGTTGTAGTTGTAACCCAGGCTGGCGCTACCCACGCCGCCCTGGTAATCCAGGTTCACGCTGCCGCTGTTACCCACGCCGTTGCTGCCGTAGCCTTCCTGCACACTATAGTTCAGGTTGTGGTCTTCCAGCGCGGTGCCGCTCACCCCTAACTGCTGGTTGGTTCGGCCATGCTGATCGGTCGTGAGGTGGTAGTTACTCCACACGCGTCCCAGTGGAATCGACATGGAGAATGACAGTAAACGATCGCTCTCATCCCACTCCGGGCTTTTCGTCCAGGTGTAAGCAACGCTGTAGTTCACGCGGCCAATACGGCCGTTATAACCGGCATTCAGCGAACGCTGTTTACCTTCATCGTTCCAGTAGTCCTGCTGCGTGACGTTAAAATAGACCGAGCCCCAGGCGCCCAGTTGCTGCGTCACGTTGCCCTGAATCTGACTACGTTTGTGGTACTGGCTATAAGAGCTGTCCGCATCGCTGCGCACATCCGTCGCTTCCTGGAAGGTGTAATAGCCGCTGGTCGAATACTTGTAACCCAGCAGACGGAAATCTGTACCGCTGTTAAAGCTCTTGGAGTAGAGGAAACGATAAGACTGACCTTCCGAATTCTCCTCATTTGCCAGCTTGCTTTTTGCCTGGGTTACATCGATGGAGATCGCGCCGATATAACCGAAGTTTTTACCTAATCCTCCCGCCAGCGAGTAATAGTCGTCAGAGAAGATCGCACCACCGTAAACGGTAAAGCCATACGGCAGGCCGTACATGGCATCAAGCTGCCCGAATTTCGGCTCGGCGCTGTATAGTTCCCGGCACGGTATTCCCCGGCGGAAAGGCTGTATTTGAGATGGCCTTCACGCTGGAGGAGCGCCACCGAGGAGAACGGCTGAACGAACTTCTGCTCACTGCCGTCCGATTCTTTAATGGTGACCGTCAGGTCGCCGCTGTTTGAGGTTGGATACAGGTCGTTAATTTCAAACGCACCCGGCTGAACAAACGTACGGTAAATAACGTAGTTGTTCTGCTCAACGGTAACTTCGGCGTTACTTTTGGCAATACCCCGGATGACGGGCGCAAACCCGCGCTGGCTGTCAGGCAGCATCTCTTCGTCGGAAGTTAACTGCACACCGCGCATCTGAACGCTGTCAAAAATATCACCGGCGGTGGAGGTATCCCCCAACGTCAGCTGTGATTTCAGCGGCACAATGGCACGGCTTAGAGATGTGCCAATGTTATCCCATGTGTTGTTACCGTCGTTTCGCGTCCAGGTGCTATAGTTACGTAACCGCCATGCCCCCAGGTTCATACCGCTGCGCAGATTCAGATAGTAGCTGTCGCTGTTGTAGCTGGTTTCACTGTCGTGTGCGTCATAGCTGGCGTTGCTGCCGGAAAAGTTATAATCCACCAGCAGGGCATTCACCCCTTCGTCCCACTGCGATTCTGGCACCGTACCGCGCGCTGTCTGCTTCATCGCAGCCTGCGGGAAGCTCATGATCAGGGTCTGGTCTGCAAAGTCGAAATGGCTGGCGGCCTGGGGAATAATGTCGTCAAAAGCAACACAGGCTTCAGGCGGGGCCATTTTCAGCGCCGGGAAGCTATCAATACGCACGCCCATATCTTCAAGCTGCACGCGGCTTAAGCACGGCACCAGGGATTCACCCATTTTTGCGCGCTGCGCCTCTGTCGCTGCCTTAAACTCCAGGGTGCGAGACTCCATTTTTTTTTCGTTGACCACCACCGAGACGCGGTATTTACCTGGCAGGTGTTCAGCTTTATTGGATTCATACATTGAAAGGTCAACGTGCTGATCAATACCCGGCACATCCTCCAGAAAGCGCGGGTTAAATGTTCCCGCATACGCGGGGAGCGTACCCGCTATCATCAGCGCAAGCGCAGACTGCGTGAAACGCGAGGTCTTATTGCCCAGAGGAAGATGCGTCCATGTCATAGTAATAATCCTTTAAAACGTGTTAGTTAACGCGCTGTGTCAACATGTCGCCAGCCGTGCCAAAGTCATTAATAATGTTGTATTTAACTTCGCTTACCTTGCCGGTGCCGGCTGGCAGTTCAATATTCAATGAGCCTTTTGCCGGAACCATTCCCGTTTTTTCAATATCACGGCCGTTGGCATAAAATTTATTAAACGTCAGGTTAAAGGCAGATGGGTTTTCCACTTTGATCTGGTTAGCCCCTGCGCTGGTGAACTGCAGTTTGTTCCAGCCGTCCATGCTATTGCCTTTCAGGCCCGCCGGGCGATAGAACAGTTTTAAGCGGGTACGTACGGCGATCTGCAGTACGTTTTTAGCTTCCGCGTCTTCACTTTTGGCAGGAATAGCTTTTACGTTAATCCAATAAACGGACTCGCGATCCTGCGGTAACGTGTTCGTCGTATTAACAATACGTAAAACGTTATTTTTAGTCGGGCTTAATTTAAATAACGGTGGAGTGATGATAAAGGGCGTCTTTTTATTACCGTTAGCATCATCAATCCATGACTGAATGAGAAATTCATCCGTGGTGCTTTTATTATTTACCGTAAGAGAAGCTTCCTTTCTACTACCGTCATAAATAACACGCGTGCTGCTTAATGCCACGCCTCCGGCAAAACTGTTTTGAGCAATCAACGCCAGCACCAGTGCTGTGCAAGATATCAAACGTGAGCGGTTCATGATTCTCTTCCTGAGCCTCCGCTGGAAAAAATGGCAACGGGATTTCCGTTGCCATTATGATTGTCTGTATTAACGAAAATTCGATTATTCGTAGGACAGGTTGAAGTCCACTTCTGCGTTACCGTAACCAGTGGTTACAGTATCTTTTGTTGCAACGTAGTTAGCGGTGTAGTACAGCACGGTCTGACCAGCAGCCAACGTAGTGGTGGATTTACCGGTGTTCATTTCAACAAGCTTGTTAGCGTTGTCGTAGATACCGATGCCCACGCCAGTTGCCGCACCTGCTTCAGTGTTAACAGAAACCAGTGTCGCATCGTCTGTATCACCAACGCCATTGAAGCTTACGTTAACTTTGGTATTAGAGGTGATGTCACAGTCTTCCAGTTTGATCTGGAAAGGCTTAGAAGAAGACTTGTCGCCAATGGCTTTGAAGATATTTTTCTTAACCTGACCCAGCACAACTTCCTGGTTCTGGGAGTCAGTAGAAACGACGCATGGCGCGTCAACGATTTCACCGGTGAATTTAATGGTGCCGTCACCAGATTCAGCAGCGAAAGCAGAAGTGGAAACTACAGCGAGAGCAGACAGAGCAAAAACAACCTTTTTCATTAAAAACTCCATTTATGACGGTAGATAACAGAACGCATCCTTAGGATTATCTGCATTCTGTGAGGAAATGGAGTGTATAGAGGTGGGTATTGGATACTATAATTAGTATATATAAAAATAATTGTTAGTTAATCTTAAAAAGAATAGAAATCAATATGTTACAAATGCAACGTACATAAATGTAATTTTTTATTAAGAATAAATTAATATAATTAATATATTATTTCTTCCTATTCATAAATAAGTTAAATGTCTTCCTTATTTATTAGACGTTTTTTTAACTACAATTGATTAGGTATTTGTGCTAAATAAAAAAAAGGGCACCAAATGGGTGCGCTGTACGCCTGGTGTTGCATGTGTTACGCAGACGCTTCGCTAACCCCCTCCCACTGCGGCTGGCGAATAGTGGTGGAAAGTGCCAGCGAGATAATTAACAGCGCAAAGATAACGCAGAAGGTTAGCACCCTACTTCCGCCACAAGAGCTGTTATCACTGCGTTTCGATTATAATTTTTAAGTTAAAACCTGGCGCTCACCCCTAGGGTATACAAATAATCGCTATCCGTAGCGCTATTTTCCGCCTGGGAAAACGCCGCATACGCCGCCAGGTGCGGGTTAAGTAACACGTCCGCGCCTACGGTGACATCCAGCCAGTTTCCCGCCTGATTTCCTGCGGTCATACGACTCAACCCGGACTGCGCTTTCCAGATATTCTCCCCAAACTGTTGGTTATAGCTGATTTGCGCCCAGGGACGGACATCGCCGAACTGCGAGTTTACCCGCCAGCCTAACGTACTGACACTGGCGTGCCATAACGGATCGGTAAACGCTAATGTCGTCGCGCTATCGCCATATTCGTTATACATTGATGACGTCGAACCGTCGTAATGCAGCGCCGCGACCGGCCCAGTGGTCACGCGTCGGGAAAGCGGAAAATTCCAGCCCATACTGATACCGCTGGTCGCATCAAGCGGGGTTTCATCCGCCAGGCTAAGCACCGGCACCACTGTATTTTGCGTAGACTGAATACGTTCGGCCAGTATGTCGTTGTAATTCGGTTGGTGATCGCTGTCCCAGGTATAGCGTTCCGTCGTATGCCCCGGAGCCGCTTCAGCGATATATTCTTGTTGCCAGGCATACGTGGTATTGATAAAAAACGAGCAGGCCATAAGGCCCGCCAGACAACGCAATGTCCGGCGACCACGGCGTTTTCTTACAATCATCAACGCGACTCCAGAGTAGAGCCGAATTCGGCGATATTATTGTCATTGAATGAAGGATGTCGGGCATCAGCCCTGTATTAACTATTGTCCTTTTAGCGGGCCCGTCAAGGCGGGTTGAAGGAAATTTTCGCGGTAACCACAATAACGAGGAAGTCTATGCAGCGTTGCGACTGGGTCAGCCAGGACCCCCTTTATATTGCCTATCATGATAACGAGTGGGGCGTACCGGAAACTGACAGCAGAAAGCTGTTTGAAATGATCTGTCTTGAAGGTCAACAGGCCGGTTTATCCTGGATCACCGTGCTTAAAAAGAGGGAGAACTACCGCGCCTGTTTTCATCAGTTTGATCCGGTACGCATCGCAGCTATGCAGGAGGAGGATGTCGAACACCTGCTGCAAAATACGGGCATCATACGACATCGCGGTAAAATTCAGGCCATTATCAGTAACGCCCGCGCCTGGCTTGCGATGGAGCAAAACGGCGAGTCTTTCGCCGATTTTGTCTGGTCATTCGTTGATGGCCAACCGCAGATCACCCAGGCGGCCAGCCTGGATAAGATCCCCACCTCAACACCTGCGTCCGATGCGCTTGCTAAGGCATTGAAAAAACGCGGTTTCAAGTTTGTCGGTACGACTATCTGTTACTCCTTTATGCAGGCGTGCGGACTGGTCAACGACCATATTACCGGCTGTTTTTGCCATCCGGGAGAAAAACATGATTCGCAAATCCCAGAGTGAAGACATGGCGTCTATTCTGGCGCTGTGGATGAAAAGTACCATTTATGCCCATCCCTTTATCGAAGAACGTTACTGGCACGAGAGCGAAGCAATTGTACGCGACGTCTATTTACCCGCCGCGCAAACCTGGGTATGGGAGGAAAATGGACAACTGAAAGGCTTCGTCAGCGTACTGGAAGCCCGTTTTGTCGGGGCGCTGTTTGTCGCCCCCGACGCGTTAAGACACGGCATTGGCAAAGCGCTTCTGGAATATGTCCAGCAACGTTTTCCTCTGCTGAGCCTTGAGGTTTACCAGAAAAATCAATCCGCCGTAAACTTCTACCATGCGCTTGGTTTTCGTATTGAAGATAGCGCCTGGCAGGAGGATACCGCCCACCCCACCTGGATTATGAGTTGGCAGGCGGATCAAACGCCGTAAGCGGTAGCGCCGGGCCGGTATATTTCTCAAACCAGACCAGCGCGGTGTTGCCCGCACAACCGTTCCCCAGCCGGGAACTGGGAAGATCTTTTGTCAGGACGTTTACCGCGCCGTTTTTGCATATGCCGCCTGCGGTAGGTTCAGGGTCCGGCCATGCGCCTTCGTGAATACAGATAACGCCAGGCCGAATTCCGTCGGTAACGACCGCGCCCGCCAGAACCTGCCCGCGATGATTCCAGACGCGTACCGTATCGCCATCGACGATTCCGCGCGTTGTCGCATCCTGCGGATGAATCGTCACCGGTTCGCGTCCGGCCACCGCATACCGCTCCCGTAACGAACTGTAGTTAAGCTGGCTATGCAGACGGTGCGCCGGATGCGCGGAAAGTAGCTGAACCTGCCCCGCATCGGCGTTCCCGTGCCACTCATCCGGCGCCAGCCACATCGGATGACCGGGACAATCCGCGTAACCATAGCTGGCAATGCGCGTAGAATAGATTTCGATTTTGCCGCTGGCCGTTTTTAGCGGATGGTTATCAGGATCGCGGCGAAAATCCGCGAAGCGCACAAACTGAGCGTTGGCGGGATCTTCCGGCATCTCCAGTAAACGGTTAGCCTGCCAGAATGCGGCAAACGGTGGCAGCGTCACCCCCTGGCTAGCGCCACGCTGGGCGGCAATATTGTAGAAGGTCTCCAGCCACGCCAGCTCGCTTTTTCCTTCGGTGAACCGAGCATAACCGCCGGCTTCCCACCGTTCGCTCAGTTCAGCAAAAACGTCAAAATCATTCCGTGCCTCCCACCGGGGCGACACGACCTGTTTCATCGGCGCCAAATGCTGATTGCTATAGTCGCCGGTCATGGTTAAATCGTTACGCTCATAGCTGGTGGTCGCGGGCAGAACGATATCCGCGTGTTTCGCGGCGGCCGTCCAGAAACATTCAGAGATAACGACCAGTTCCGGTTTTTGCCACGCACAAATCAGACGGTTGGTATCCTGATGATGGGTAAAGTTCGCGCCGCCCGCCCACCAGATAAAACGAATATCCGGGAAGCGGCGATCCATCCCATTGTGTTGGTAAAACCCACCGGGGTTTTCCAGCGCCTCGACAATACGCGCCACCGGTATTTTATCTACCGCATCGACCCCGCCAGGGATGCTCCCCTGCATCGACGCTAACACGGCGGCGCGGCGCGTCGGGTTTCCGCCGTTAGCAAAATGATAAGAAAAACCAAACCCACCGCCAGGCGTACCAATTTGCCCCAGCATTGCGGCCAGCGTAACGATCATCCAGTGCTTTTGCTCGCCAAACTGCTGACGCTGCATTCCCCAACCGGCCATCAACATGGTGGTGTTATGATGAAATATTTCCGCCAGCTCGCGGATTTTCACCGCAGAAACGCCGCAAATTTCCGCCGCCCATTCCGCTGTTTTGGCCGTACCGTCGGTCGTGCCCAAAAGATAGTCGGCGAAGCGGTCATAACCTGTTGTGCAGCGGGCAAGGAACGTTTCATCCTGCCAACCGTTTTCCACCAGCGTATGAGCAATCCCCAGCATTAACGCCACATCGGTGCCCATATGTGGGGCGATCCACTCCATCTTATCGCCAAAAAAGTCGACGCTTTCCGAGCGCATCGGATCGATGCAGATCAGGCGTTTGCCGCTTTGTCGCAACGCCGCAAAATAGTCGAGCCCCTGTTCATCCGAGGCGTTCCAGGCAATTTTCAGAGTATTCAGCGGGTTCGCGCTCCAGAGCACCACCACCTCGCTGTGTTCCAGCACCACCGGCCAGCTAGTCTGCTGCTGGTAAACCTCGTTGCCACCCACCACATAAGGCATGATAGCCTGCGCCGCGCCGGTGGAATAATCGCCAAGATGGCCGGTATACCCTCCCGCCAGCGCCATGTAACGCTGCAATAGCGTAGCCGCTTTATGCAATACGCCGTTCGAACGCCAACCGTAGGAGCCGGCGAAGATGGACGATGGCCCATAACTTTCGCGAATACGTTTGTGCTGAGCGTGGATCAGGTCCAGCGCGTCATCCCAACTTACGCGAACAAACTCATCCTGCCCGCGTATGCCTTGCGGCTTATCGGGAGAAGCCAGGAACCCTTTACGCACCATCGGGAAGCGAACCCGCGTTTTGCTGTGTACCTGGTCATGCACAACGGTTTGCAGGGAGTTCTGGTGTGCCGTCGGGAGTTCGCCATACGAGGCAAAAATGCGTTCTCCGTCGGTTTCAACGCGGACTGGCCCCCAGTGTGCGGCGGTCAATACCGAATGACGCGATGGTGCGTGGGTCAAGGTTCGCTCCTGAATTATTGGGATTATTTATTTTGCCGATCAATGTTACTTACAAATTTCAGAGTTTTCCCTGGAATTTTCTTCATGTGCAGACGTCATAATCAACCGCCACGGTCGCTGTGGTAAAAATAAAAAAGTGATAAGGATTTAAGATGAAAAAACGTGTATTTGTGATTGCTGCCATCGTGAGCGGCGCCCTGGCAGTATCTGGCTGCACAACAAACCCTTACACCGGCGAACGCGAAGCAGGTAAATCCGGCATTGGCGCGGGTATTGGATCGCTGGTCGGCGCAGGCATCGGCGCGCTCTCCTCCTCCAAAAAAGATCGCGGTAAAGGCGCGCTGATTGGCGCGGCGGCTGGCGCGGCGCTGGGCGGCGGCGTGGGTTACTACATGGACGTACAGGAAGCGAAACTGCGTGACAAAATGCGGGGCACAGGCGTTAGCGTGACGCGAAGCGGCGATAATATCATTCTGAATATGCCGAATAATGTCACCTTCGACAGCAGCAGCGCGACGCTGAAACCGGCAGGCGCTAACACGCTGACCGGCGTGGCGATGGTGCTGAAAGAGTATCCCAAGACCGCCGTCAATGTGGTGGGCTACACCGACAGTACCGGTAGCCACGATCTGAATATGCGTCTGTCGCAGCAGCGTGCTGACTCCGTCGCCAGTTCGCTGATCACCCAGGGCGTCGACGCCAGCCGTATCCGTACCAGCGGAATGGGTCCGGCGAACCCGATCGCCAGCAACAGTACGGCAGAAGGTAAGGCGCAAAACCGCCGCGTCGAAATTACCTTGAGTCCATTGCAGTAAACTACCGTACCGGGTAAGGCGGCATGCTTTACCCGGCCTGCATTATTCCCTCGCCAGACCGGATACACGTCGCATTATTCAGTATTCATTCACTATTTACCACGACACGGCTGCCGACAGCGGGGAAATCGGCTGGTCGATGATGGCTAAACGGGTTAATAATAAGCCTGTTCCGGTTGGCGCATGCCGCGCTTACCTTTTGATTTACGGAGAGTCGCATGAAGCCGTCCATCATTCTCTACAAAACCCTGCCTGATGATTTGCTGCATCGCCTGGAGGCGCATTTTACCGTCACCCAGGTACCGAACCTGCATCCGGAAACGGTCGCGCGACACGCGCAGGCATTTGCCAGCGCGCAAGGCCTTCTGGGCACCAGCGAAACCGTTAACCGCGCGCTGCTGGAAAAAATGCCGGCGCTACGCGCGGCGTCGACCATCTCGGTGGGATACGATAATGTCGAGGTGGACGCCCTTACTGCCCGCAAAATAGTCCTGATGCACACGCCTGCCGTTTTGACGGAAACCGTTGCCGATACGGTGATGGCGTTGATGCTGGCCACTGCCCGCCGCGTGGTGGACGTCGCAGAACGGGTTAAGGCGGGTGAATGGACGGAAAGCATTGGCCCGGCATGGTTTGGCGTCGATGTGCATCACAAAACACTCGGTATCGTTGGGATGGGGCGTATCGGGATGGCGCTGGCGCAGCGAGCGCACTTTGGGTTTACCATGCCGGTTCTCTATCACGCCCGTCGGCGGCATCAGGAGGCAGAAGACCGGTTTAACGCCCGCTACTGCGATCTGGATACGTTGTTGCAGGAGGCTGATTTTGTCTGCGTGATCCTGCCGCTAACGGCAGAAACGCGACATCTGTTTGGCGCAACACAGTTTGCCAGAATGAAATCGTCCGCCATTTTTATTAATGCCGGACGCGGCCCGGTGGTCGATGAAAACGCGCTGATTGCCGCGCTGCAAAACGGTGAAATATATGCGGCAGGTCTGGATGTCTTTGAGCATGAACCGCTATCTGTGGATTCGCCCCTGCTGAACATGTCTAATGTCGTCGCGGTGCCGCATATTGGCTCGGCAACGCATGAGACGCGCTACAATATGATGGCCTGTGCGGTGGATAATTTGATTGATGCGCTGCAGGGAAAAATAGAGAAGAACTGCGTCAACCCGCAGGCGGCGGGATAACGCTACAGGCCCGATAAGCGCTGGCTTGCGCTTATCGGGCAGACTGTCATTACTGGGTCGCGTTTACCGCCGCCGTCCAGGCCTGATTAAACGCCTGATGCTGCGAGGCCAACGGCCCAATCAGCGCATTATATTGGCTGGCCTGCTGTGAGGTCGGGAACTGAATGCCGTTCGCGACAAAGCTCACCTGTTCGCCCTGTTGCGCAATATAATCGCCCACTTGTACCAACTGCTGCGTAAAGATCTGCGCCGCCGGGATCAGCGGCTGCAAAGCATCTGCCGGCACGGTGACTACTTTTTTGTAGACCTGATCAAACACAGGTTTCAGGTCATCGGCCTGCTTTAACGCGCCATGCGCGGCATCAGCCTGCAGTTTTGCATTCTGCAACTGTTGCGCCAGCACGCCTAACGAACCATTTGCCTGCCGCAGCGGCTCGCGTTGCGTCATATAATCCTGCGGAACGCGGATGGCGTTAACGCTATCGACCACCGGGCGCAGACCGGAATCCATCGCCTGGTTTACCTGCTGCGAGTAGCCATACAGTATCGCGTAATCAGACACGAACGGACCAAACTGTTTTTTCTGATCGGCCGTCAGCGTTGGTAAACGCTCTCCGCTACGCATTGCTGTATTCTGCAGGAAATCGACAAACGCTTTGCGCTGATCGCCTTCTTTATCAAAACACCCGCTCAGGCTAAACACCATTAATAACGCCACAACAGGCGCAAACCAGCGAGAGCAGGACTTACCTGTCGCCATTGTTAATACTCCTTTCACCCAAAAATGCGCACAACGACACCTGCGTGCCTGACGGCTTACAAGGATAGTCCAGGTCAGGCTTGCAGGATACCCTTTCCACGCGATCTTGTAGCGGAAAATTATGTTTATCTGCATCAATGCTTAATTTGTTATTTTATTGTTAATTTTTAACCCGACACTGCGATAAAAAACGCGGCAAGAAAGCTTTCCAGCGGGCGATGTAATATTTTTTTAATCTTTACAATTATTTTCTGAAAGACGGATATATCTTCCTGGATCAAATTGTTAGCGTCCTAAAAGTCGCGTAGCGTAAGGCATCGAAACGAATCGATAGCGCTTCCTGGCGGCGCGTCGCCCCCCACCCGCAAGTTTCCCGACTATTCTTAAGAGGCTTCGATGCATTTCACGATCCCGCTGTGTGATTTACAGGAGTTCTCAATGGAATATAAAGATCCGATGTTTGAGCTGCTGAGCAGCCTGGAACAAATTGTTTTTAAAGATGAAACGCGAAAGATCACCCTGACGCAAAAACCCAATCCTTTTACCGAATTTGAACAGTTACGGAGAGGAACGGGACTAAAAACAGATGAATTCGCCAGAGCGCTGGGCGTAACGGTTGCCATGGTTCAGGAATGGGAATCGAAACGCGAAAAACCCACGCCAGCAGAGCTCAAATTGATGCGCCTGATACAGGCGAACCCACGCTTAAGTAAGCAATTGATGGAGTAATTTTTACCCCTTTCTGTTTTAACGGTCCTGCGTAAGGGCCGTTTCCCCCGCCCGATTACTGGCCTGGAGAAATAAAGTAAAATAAAAGTTGCATCGCCCGGCATTACATGAGTTAATGTGCTCAACGGTTTGACGTACAGACCATTAAAGCAGTTTAGTAAGGCAAGTCCCTTCAAGAGTTATCCATTAGATACCCCTCGTAGTGCGCATTTCCTTAACGCTTAAAAAATCTGTAAAGCACGCCATAACGCCGAAAGGCACACTTATTTTTTAAAAGGTAATACACTATGTCCGGTAAAATGACTGGTATCGTAAAATGGTTCAACGCTGATAAAGGCTTCGGCTTTATTACTCCTGATGACGGTTCTAAAGACGTGTTCGTACACTTCTCCGCTATTCAGAACGATGGTTACAAATCTCTGGACGAAGGTCAGAAAGTTTCCTTCACCATCGAAAGCGGCGCTAAAGGCCCGGCAGCTGGCAACGTAACCAGCCTGTAAGCTTAAAAAGCTCAGAATTTTGAATCCCTGCCTGATGGCGGGGATTTTTTTTATTCCAATTCCCCATCTCCCCCCCAGCATAACTTTGCATTACTTTACCCTGCGTCCCTTTGACCTTTCCCTTAGGGGAACCCCTATAGTAGACAAGGAGATTGTTCACAAGGAATTGAAGTTATGTCGAAATCATCATGGTTATTACTTTTGGGTTTATGCGCCAGCGGCTCCGCGCTTGCGGCATCCTCAGAATCCGCTTTTCTGGCGCAACATGGGCTGGCGGGAAAAACGGTTGAGCAGATCGTGGATACGATTGATCAGACGCCGCAGAGCCGTCCTTTGCCTTACTCCGCGTCGATTACCAGTACCGAACTCAAATTATCTGACGGGGAGCAGATTTATACGCTGCCGTTAGGCGACAAATTCTATCTCTCTTTTGCGCCCTATGAATGGCGGACACACCCCTGTTTTAACCACAGCCTTTCCGGCTGTCAGGGAGAAATGCCGAATAAACCGTTCACTGTAAAAGTGACAGACAGTAAAGGCGCTGTCATCGTACAAAAAGAGATGCAAAGCTATCGAAACGGATTTATCGGTGTTTGGCTACCGCGCAATATGGAAGGGACGCTGGAAGTAAGCTACAACGGTAAAACGGCGTCACATGCCATTGCCACCAAAGATGACAGCCAGACCTGTCTGACGGAATTACCATTACGTTAAAAAATGCCCGATAACATAATGGGTTATCGGGCCTATAAAACGCCAACAAGATAAAATTAACAGAGTGCCTTGAGAATGCATAACGCCACAAGAATGGCGGAGGTGGGCTCACTTTGAATCGCCACAGGTTTAACAGACACCTCAGAGTCATTTAAGATGACTTAAAGAGAGGTGCCCATGAGCGGTAAGCGTTATCCCGAAGAGTTTAAAATTGAAGCGGTCAAACAGGTTGTTGATCGT